>CALBXO010000785.1 GCA_937890335.1 uncultured Pseudomonadota bacterium
GCGCGGCCTCAATGCGGGCATGGTCCATACAGCTTCCTCGACGAGCGCCGGTCAAATCGTGACACGCGGCGCTTCAAATTCGACCATACCTATGCTACGGCGCGGTAAAAATTGCAACAGAAATCCGCAGTCGTCGCAGTCGACGCCATGATTGGGCGGCTAAATGGGTTGGTAGAACCACAGGCGGAAGTAGTTCACATCCCGGTTGGCCGTCTCGATGGCTTGCCGCACGCGGACCACCGTATGCCGCACGAAGGCACCGTGGATGTAGAAGGGCCAATTGCGCCAGCGATACCGCGTGTCCTGACCGTGACAGGGCACCTCGCCCGCCTCCACATCGCTCACCCAGACGCGGCACCAATAGTCTCCGCGCCCGTAGTCCATGCGCCGGACGATGACCAGCGGTAGACCCGGTGTCAGGTTCTTGACCTCCCACTCCGAATAGCCGCCCTGGTGAGAGATGCCCATGTCGTAGATGGGCGCCCCGTCGGGGTACTTGAGCGTCACCTGGTTGCGCCAGAAGTCCTGGGCTTCGCGAATCACGAAGCGATGTTCACGCTCGGACTCGGGATCCAGCAGGTTGAGCTCGTCCACCAGCTTCCACTCGAGTCCCTCCACCAGCACGGACCGGGGTGGCATGCGGGACTCGATCTTGAGCTTCTCCCACTCCGTGCCGTCCAGCACGCGAATGCCAGTCCCTGGGATCATCTCCTCGGCCGCGCGCCCAGACACGATGAGCCTGGGCGGCTGCACCAGCGCGTGCAGACCGCTCTCCGCCGCCATGTACCCGGCGATCGCTACCCGCGCGGCCGCCAGCTGCTCGTCGGGCGCAAGAGTACCGAACGTCGCCATGATGTCGCCTATCGCGATGGACTCGTCCGCGTACCGCCGAAACTTCGGGCGCCGCGCGAGGCTTGGCTCAAACTCCTGTGCCTCCTCCACCAGGGACGCCTGGAGCTGCTGGATGATCGCCATCGCTTGCATCATCGACGCGCGGTCCATGACCTGCGCCTCGTTGAACACGGACAGAGTCGCGCACGCAGCGGCGGCCCCCCCCGCGCTGGTCAATCCGCGGCTGCGCGCCAGATGCGAGTAGGTCCTGATCGCCTGCAGGAGCGCGAACCGCAGCTCCTCCCACGACACCCCCGGGATCGTCCCCCCGCACACGCCCGCGCGCGGGACGTACCTCAGGTCGATCTCTCCCGGACCGGGGTGGAGCGGGTCCTTCGCGTCGGTGATGCCCTTCACCTGGGACTCCAATCGGATCCGGCACAGCTCGATCTCCCGCTCGTCGTCAGGTGTCGCCAGCGTCCACTCCAGGGCGTAGCCTTCCTCGATACGGGTCTTGCCCTCGCACTCGGGAAATCCGCGGATTGCGATTCGCCGGAAATCGGTCGTCTCCTCCCGGTAACGCAACACCAGGTGCAGCGTGCAGGGCATCGCCATGCCGACGGTGCTCAGGCGCTTGAGTTCTACCTCGCGGACGATCATGTCCGCGCCTGACGGGTCGATGGCCAGCCCGGGCCGGACCTCCACCGCCATCTCCGACACCCGGCGCTGGCGTACGCGCAGCTCGCTGGCGCGACCGACAACGACCCCGAACCGATGGAACGCACGCTGGTGGAGCTTGTGCTTGTCCACCTTGTGGCCCACCTGGTCCCAGTAGTCCTGGAGGGTCCTTATCTGGCCTTCAAAAAAATTGACGCGCTTGAACAACGGCCACTCGCAGAGGTGAGTTCAACCCAGGTTACAGCAGGACGAGCACGGTTCCCACCCGCTGTTGCGCACCGGACAGGGCGCGCAAGAACACCTGAACCGTCATTTCCGGATCTGGCGCCAGAATCACGTAGTCCAGGTCACCTTCCGGCCAGCGGATGGTGCCGTCGATGGCGACAGGTACAACAAGCTCCTTCGCCTCCTTTCCCGTCGCCATTCTCAGCCCGACGCCCCGCAGACCCGCCCCCTGCTCGTAGGTGGCCAGCACCAGCTCGCCCTGCGCGGCGAGTGGGAGCGCCCCACGGACGGCCCGAAGCGCCTGGGAGGCGGAGCGCAGCCGCATCTTCGCCGGAAGGAACACCGCGGGCCCTCTGCCGCTCTCGAGCAGATCTTCCGCTTCTCCAAGGCGCCCGGCCAGCTGTCCCGGAGCGGTCAAAGCCCCAGGAAACGCAAACCCCACGTCTTCCTCCAGAAAACGCGCGCCCGCCGGCCCAAACGACACCATCGGGGGTACAGCGACCCGCAACTCGCCCCCGACGGCCACCAGGATGAGAATGCGCAACCCGAGTGGTTCACCGCTGCCTGTCGGGAGCACAAACGGAAAGTCGCTCTGCGCCTCCACGTCCACCATGACGGGGACGCGCAGACCGGCAAGCCGACCGCCCAGCGCCTCGACATCGCCGCGGGCATCGGCGACCAGGGGATGCGCGCTGCGCGCCAGCACAGCGCGCAGATCGGCGTTGCCGCGTCCAAACACCACCGTGAAGGCCCCCAGATCGGGGTGATAGAGCTGCGCCTCGGCGCTCTCGGGCCAGCCCAGCGCCTCAGGCCCGCAATGCCCCACCAGCACGACATCCCTCCGGGCGGGTTCGACCCCGTCCAGGGGGGCCGTGCCCAGGCACGGCGGCGGAACAGAGCCGAGTACGCGACCCAATGTCCGTGCGCGTTCCGACCCAGGAATCCGGCCAGCGACCAACATCGCCTCTTCGAGATCCAGCAGCCGCGCCAGCCGTGCCTCCACCTCCCACACGCCCGTCGTCGCGGTCTGGATGGCCCCGTGGTACCCCGCGTCCATACTCCGCGCTCGCAGGGCGTCGATGAGCGCAAGGCCTTCGGCCTGTGCCGCTGCCACGACGGGCTCCGGTGCCTCCGGAGTCAGAAGCGCCCGCGCAGTAGTCCAGGCGTCGCGCTCGACGAGCGCGTCCAACATCGGTCCGTTCTGCGTCAATTCTCCGAAGAGGAGGGCGTCAAGTATGGCCCTCGAGACCGCCAGGCGCCCCACAGGGCCCTCGGGCGGAACCGCCATGACGGGCTCGATGCGCCCCAACCCGTCCGCAAAGCCGTACGCGCCCACAGTGGCACGAGCCACTTCGCCGCCAGGCAACCCAACCAGCGGGTCTGCGTGAGGGCCGACGGCACGAGCCGCCACGGGAGGCGCGACGGTCGCGCAGGCGGGCAGGAGGCACGCGACAACGACCAGGAGCACGCTCCCGACCCGATCCAGGTGCCAGACTGATCGTGACTTCAAAACAAGCCCTCGTCGTCGCTCGTCGCCGCGCATTGGCGACGGACTGCTACTCACCCGAGGTTCAACAGCACGACGACAACGACAATGCCAAGCAGCAACGCCACCATCACCGCAGCGGCGATCAGCAGCAGCGCCACGGGGACGCGACGTGGGGTGGGAACGGCGGCCGCAGCCGGCATGGGCGGCGCGCCGGGTGCTGGCGCCGCAAACGGGGACACCATGGAGACTGTGTTCTTGAGTCCTGCGCGCGCGGCCTTCTCCGAGTCCGGTCGGTCGTGCTCTCGCTCCGCGGCCTGGGTCGTGATTGCGCCCGTCGGCGTCGGGCGCCCGGCGCCCTCGTCCCCCGACATGATCGCGCGCAGCTTCCGCGTCTCGAAGTCCGCCGGGCTCAACGCTTCCGGATCGTACGCGTCAAACAGGGCCGTGTCGCTGACCGCGTCGTACGCCAGCTCGTCGATGGCCGCGCCGAGGTCCTGGTCCGTGACGTCACCCCATTCGCCGTCGCCCACACACACGAGGCTTACGGTGATGTTGTCGTACCCACCGCGGCGGTTTGCCAGCTGGATCAACGACGGTGTCGCGCGGCCAGGCTCCACCAGACCCATGATCCTGTCGATGGCCGGGTCCCCCACCAGCCCGTGCAGACCGTCGCTGCACAACAGGTAGAGATCCCCCTCGCGCAGCGCGAACGGACCGTCCTCAGGAACGTCCACTTCCAGATCGGGCTTGCCGCCGAGGTTGCGACTGATGACGTGGCTCTCCGGGTGATCCTGGGCCTCAGCCGGCGTGATGATCCCTTGATCGGCCAGCATCTGCACGCGCGTGTGGTCGCGGGACATCTGCTCGAGTCGTCCCGCCCGGCGTCGGTAAATCCGACTGTCTCCCACGTGCGCCGTGTAGGCATCGTCCCCTACGATGGCCAGCACGGTGATGGTCGTACCCATCCCACGCAGCGAATCGTCGGTCTTTGCGTGGTCCAGGATCGCCAGATTGGCCTCTTCCACCGCCTCGCGGATGGCGTCGAAAGTCGCGACGCCCGCGGCGACCCTGGACGGATACACCGACTTGACCGTCTTCACCGCGAGCGTGCTCGCAGCCGACCCTGCTGCGGCTCCCCCCATCCCGTCGGCGACGATGAACACCCAGCCGCGGCCGGACTCTTCAGGGGTCATCCAGCCGAGGCTGTCCTCGTTCTCCTCGCGGGCGAGGCCTACGTCGGACTGGGAGCAATGTGTGACTCGGGACTCGAAGCCCAACCTGCCCTCACTTGGTGGCGGCGCTGCCGTCAAAACCGGACGTGATGTCCCGAACGGTCAACGCCTTCTCGATATGCACAGAGCGCCGACTGCCAATCAAGCCCCCAAGGGCACTGACATGGACTTGCGCGTCGACCTCAACCGTAACTTCACTCGTCAGCAACAGGCCACTGGCGGCCGCGATCAAGTCTCCCACATCAGCCCGGAACCGCACCACATGGGAGGCGCTACCCCCGGCCGGCACAGTCAACGCGTACTCGGGCAGGTCAATCGCCTCCGGCGGCATGTCCCGGCCCGAGATCCTCGCACGCACGCTCTCTACCGCAAAGGCCGCAGCCAGCGGCGACGGGTTGTGGACCGTCACCCTCACTGCGATGAGCACGTTGCACCGCTTGGCGCGCTCTCCGCCTCCGAGCAGGTCACCGACGAGCCCCATCACGCCGCCACTCAGGCAGGCTTTGGACGGCGAGACCGACTCAACCCGCGTCTCGTACCGCACTTCGGCCAGGCTCGCGTCGAGGGCAAACCACCCCAGCACGCCGCACAGGCACACCAGCACCCCTGCGAAGGCTCCCGCTGCCAACAGCTTACGGCTCGAACTGGAAACTGCGCTCATGGACGCGTGAATCTACGTCGGAATTTCCCCCGTCGCAACCGGGGTTGTCGCACGGGGCATCGCGCAGTAAGGTGCGGCGCTCCTGTCCGCGCCCGCCAAGAAGGTCCATGGGGTACGAAAGATTCGTTGGTCTGAGGCACCTCAAGCACTCCGGCCGTTCCTACATCTCCCCCATCGCCGTTTTCTGCATCGTGGGGATCGTCCTCGGTGTGGCGACGCTGACGTCGGTCGTCAGCGTCACGGGCGGATTCCAGGAGAAATTTCGCGAGATCGTCCTCGGGGTCAACAGCCACATCCTCGTGATGAAATACGGGCTGAACTTCCGGGAGTACAACGAGACCATCAAGACCGTCGAGGCCGTCCCGGGCGTGCAAGCCGCCGCCCCGTTCATCTTTCACGAGATGATGGTGCACCACGACGACCGCTCGGCGCTGGTCCTGATCAAGGGCATCGATGTGGCGCGGGCCGGCGAAGTCTCCGATCTCCCCAAATTCGTCATCGACGGCAAACTCGACGCCCTGACCTGGACCCGACAGACAGCGCCCGACGCTCCGGCAGAGGGCGGCGCCGCCCCACCCCCCTCCGCGCACGACGACGGTCCAAAACCGGGAATCATGTTGGGCGCCGACGTAGCCAAGCGGCTGCGCGCGGGCGTCGGGGACACCATCGAGCTGGTCTCGCCGCTGCGCGGTCTGGACCCGGACTCCTGGGCCCCCACGCAGATGGCGCCGACACATAGGCAGTTCGTCGTAGCCGGGATCTACCGTTGCGGCTTCCACGAGTACGACAACAAACTCGTGATCGTCGACTACCACGCCATCCAGGACTTCTTTCACCACGGAGACGTGGTCACGGGCCTCGAGATTCGTGTGGACGATGTCTTCGCGACCGAGGCGATCTCCGAGGAGATCAAGGCCCAGCTTCCTCCAGGGAGGTTCCGAACTCTCGATTGGCGCGAGATCAACCGAAACCTCTTCACCAGTCTCAAGCTCCAGAAGCTGGTCCTCGCCATCATCCTCACGTTCATCGTGTTGGTCGCCTGCTTCAACATCGTCTCGACGCTCATCATGCTCGTCCTGGAGAAGCAGAAGGAGATCGCGATCCTCAAGAGCATGGGCGCGACCGACGGCGGTGTGATGAGGATCTTCATGCTCGAGGGCATGGTGATCGGAGGCATCGGCACCTTCGTCGGGCTGATTACCGGGCTGCTGGTGTGCCTGGCCATAGGCAGCTTCGACATCGGCATGGACCCGAGCGTCTACTTGATCGACCGACTGCCGGTGAAGATGCAGCTGTGGGAGTTCGGCGCCGTCGCCGCGGTCTCGCTCATCATCTGCTTCGCCGCGACCGTCTACCCGTCGTGGCGTGCCGCCAGGACCACCCCTGTCGACGGGCTGCGCTACGACTGACCCACCGCGGGCTCAGTCGTGCTCAAGGCGGCGGCGCAAGCCCTCTGCGTGACACTGTCTGGCGTACGTGACCGCCTCGCGCCGGTGATGCTCGGCGTCGCGCCCACTTCCCAGATGCGACAACGCGCGAAACAGCAGGATGTGCGCATGCAGTTGTTCGCGGGCAGCCGCCGACTCCTGCGCCTCTCGAAGGACGCCGTGCAGACTCTGCAGGGCATCGAGCGCACGGTCCCCCGTGGACGTGAGCACCGCCCCCAGGCTCGCCAAATCCCGCCCCCTGCGGGCAATGTAGGGGTGTCCATATCCGGCACCGAGCTCGGACAGATGCGTGCCGTAGTCCAGCACCTTGTCGGACAGCCCCGCGTCTAGCGCCGCCTCCGCTACGAGCAGCGCCAGCCCCAGGCCCGCCTCGACCAGGTTGTGTTCCCGCGCCAGGTGGTAGGCCGTCTCGGCTTCCTCAGCGGCCCCTGCCGCGTTGCCCGCCGCGAGCTGAATGTGGGCTGAGGCAACGACGGTGAGACAGTCGAGCTCTGCGCAACACTGTGCGTGCGCGAGCGCCTGAAGCATCTCCAGCACAGGTTGGGCGGCCTCCGTTCCCCCGCGGGCTGCCAGGATCTCGACCTGCAAAGCCAGCGCCGCGCCGTGCTCAATCGGATCCACAGACCATCCATCTGCGGCGGCAAACCAGCGCGCCAACTCCTCCTGCGCGGTGGCGAGGTCCCCATGACGGCCCAACCAGCGAGCCCGCAGCAGCGACGCGGCCATCACAAGGCGCGCGTCCCGCAGTGCAAGTGCCGAGTCGGCCGCGACCGCGAGGGCACTCCACGCGGGTCCGATGTGACCGGCGAGGAAGGCAACGTTGGCCCCGAGCAGGGCGACCTCGGCCCCGCGCCGCTCGTCGCCCACCGACATCGCCAACTCCGCCATGCCCGACAGCGCTGTCTGGGCGCGCGCAGCCTGCATCAACTCAATGCAGGCGCGGGCAGTCGCGCAACGCAGATCAATCCGACCCTGCGGCTGCAGAGCGCGGATGCGACCAAGGAACGCCTCCGCCGCCCGGTACCCCTCCAGAGCGATGTCTCGCCACCCTTCGCGACACAGATACCGTCCGTGCGCGAGCGCCAACTCGACCGCGTCGTCCGAACGTCCCAGCCAGCCGAGCAGACGTATCCGCAGCGGCACAGCGGGCGTCGCCCAATGGCTCTCTTCCGACCGACTCAACTCCAGCATCCGAACCGCAAACTCATCGCGGCGAGCGATGCCCCCCGTGCCCAGGTCCGCACAGACGATCGACTGCAGGTGGTCCGTCGCGGGCGAGAGATGCTCGGGCGAGATGGTGCGCAGGGCCCCGCGGTCCTTGAGCTCGCCAACCGCTGCGTCCAACTCTGCGGCCGGCACGTTGAGCAGGCACTCAACCGTCGACATGGGCATGGGTTGGTCCGCCAACGCCAACACGGCGAGGATGTCGCGTGCGACGGGGCTGGCTGTGGCCCACATCGCCTCGTAGTCGGTCGGAGACGACTGGCGACCGGCCGCATCCACGCTCTCGAAGTGGCGCGCGTCATCCCCCAGGGCCATGACGCCGCCCAGGTCGTGCTCTGTGTTGCTGGAGACGACCAGGAGCAGCGGAAACTGCACCGAGTAGCCCGCCATCTGCGCGAGCAGGTCGCGCGACAGGGGATCAAGCCTATCAACGCCGTCAATGACGACCACGAATGGATTCGTCATCGTCAGCGCACGGATGATCTTCCCCACGAGGCTCAAGGTCATGTCACGCTTGGCGTGGAAGCCTCGGCGGTGGTGATCCAGGGCGCCCGCCAGTTGCAGCGCCATCTGGTACTCGTCACCGGTCAGCCCACATCCGGAGAGCCGCGTCAGCGCCGCCAACTCTTCCCCGCGCGACTCCGGTCCAGCGTCGCGGCCCAGCTCCAACACGCCCTGGGAGGGGAGGCTGGCCGCGTACCGCACAACCTCAGCCGCCAACCTGTAGGCCACGCTGTGATCGTCGGTCGTCACATTCAGATCCAGGACCTGGAACAGCCCGCGGGACTTCAACCGCGCCGGCAATCGGTCGGGGAGGTACTCAACCCCCGCCCCCAGAGCCCCGGTCAGCACCACCGCGCCGCCGTGCCCCGCCCGTAGGCCATCGGCGAGCTCAGACAACCGCCGCGGCATGGCGTCGGGTTGCGGAACGGGATCGAAGCGGCTGCGATCGACATCGCGCCTGGGCATGAGCCGGGCCGACGGAATCTCCGCCGAAGTGGCCGACATCGCGCCCTCGGGCCGGATGAGACCACTGCCTGCGGCGAGGTCATTGCCACGCATCTCCGCCGCGTCGCCAAGCTCCCAGAGGTCCGGAATCGAGTCGTCGTCGAGTTCGACGATGTCGTCGAAATCGATCTCCTCAATGTCGTCCGTCGAGAGGGCCTGCATGACCGGCTGGCTCGTCCCCCGGTTGGCAAAGAACTGATCCTCCAGCTCTTTGACCTGGTCCATGAACAGCGACAACGACCGGTTGTCGGCCTTGTGACCGGAGGCAAACAGGTAGCTGATCAGCTCCTCATACAGCGTCCCGGCGCTGTCCACGCGCTGTGCGGGATCGGCCACCAGGCTGGACGTGATGATCTGCTCGAGGGCGCGCGGCAGCTCCGCGACCTGACGGACCGGGCGGACCACGCCTTCCCGCGCTCGCCGCTGAACGACGCGCGGGTCAGGATCGTCGTACGGATGCACGCCCGTGACGAGCTCGTACAGGATCAAACCGAGGCTGAAGATGTCACTTCGGTGCGTGACCGCCTCGCCGCGGGCTTGCTCGGGTGAGGTGTACAGGAACTGCCGCCGGAGGTTCTCGTGCACCGTGCCAAAGACTTCCAGCGCCCGCGAGATTCCAAAGTCCGTGAGCTTGATCTCGCCTTCATAGGAGATCAGTACATTGTGCGGCGACAGATCGCGGTGGACGATGTTCAGGGACTCGAAGTTGTAATCTTTGCGGCGGTGGGCGTAGTCCAGACCCTTGGCGACTTCGCTGACGGTAAAGACCGCGATGTCGAGCGGAAACGGGCGACCGGCCGTGCCCAGAATCCGGCGCACCGTACCCAGGTCCAACCCGTCCACGTGCTCCATCGCCATGAAGTAGCAGCTGTCGTTCTGCCCCAGGTCCATGACCTGAACGATGTTGGCGTGGGACAGGCTGACGGTCAGCTTGGCTTCGTCGACGAAGGCGTTGACGAACGTCTCCGACGCGGACAGGTGCGGGAAGAGCCGCTTGACGACGAGGACCTTCTCAAACCCCTCGACGCCGCCGCGCTTGGCCTTGAAGACCTCGCCCATGCGACCGTTCGCGATGCGTTCGAGCAGCTGGTACTTACCAAACTGGATCGTCTCCGGAAGGACTTCGTTGCGCGACATGTGCTCCTCGCCTCAGAAAATCGCCAGGAGTCGTCCCAGCACCGCGATCGCCTCTTCGGGAGGCATTCCAACGTCGCCCCCCTCCGTCCTCGCCGTCATCCCCGAGGCACTCGCGCCTCGCGCTTCGACAGCTGGCACAGAGTCCAGGATGTCCATGGAGCGCAGGTTCTCCACGCTCCCACGTGCGGGCTGCTGAAGACCGCTGGTAGTCAGGATCATGGGATCCTCCTGCGCTGCGGGCTCCACCTGGATCTCACGCGAGCGTCGTCGCGTGCCCTCAGCTTCGTCGGCCAGCGCCTGCGTCAGGTCGCCGGGCGGCCTGGGGGCGCCCAGCGGCAGCTCCCGGAGAACCCGAGCCCTGTCCGCAGGGTTCAGGTTCGCAACGTCCACTCGTTCCATGACGAAGCCATGGCGCTCCACGAGCTCGAGCGCGGCCTGTTCCATACCGCGGTAGTTGCTCAGCGTGATGTGCTCCGGGTCGGAGCAGAATACGGCCATGCCGCGGGCGTCAGACGGCGTCAGAACTACGTAGAGTGTGTAGCCACCGTCTTTGTTGTAGACGCCCACCACGTGGGCGCGGGACGGAACGGGACCCGCGCCGCCGAGCGCCACCGCGGGCGTGTTCATGCTGCGCTGCAGTCCGACGATTCGGCTGGGCGAGGCTTCGATTACACTACCGGCGGGCAAAGCGCGGAACATGCTACTTCATCAGGTCGTACTTCTTGAGCAGTCGGTAGAAGTGGCGTCTGTCCACCTGCGCTTCCCGAGCCGCCGCAGAGATGTTCATCTTGTGCTTCCCGAGCAGGTGCTCGAGATACTGTTTCTCAAAATCCGAGACCAGCTGGTCCTTCGCCTCCCTCAGGGGCACGGCGGCGTCGCCGTCGAGGCCGATGATCGGCGCAGTGAGGACTGCGTGGGTGCCGCCGGGCGAGTGGTGTGGCGGCGCCGCAGGTCCCAGCGGCCGCACGGCCTCTGTGAGGCCCAGTTCTCGCCGCAGGTAGTCCCCGGAGATCCGGCCTCCACACATCGTCGCGGCGCGCTCGATCACATTGCGCAGCTCGCGGATGTTTCCCGGCCAGCTGTATTCGCGCAGGGCCTGCATGCCGTCGGGGGTCATGATGGCCCGCTCGCCGAGGCTTGGCGCCAGGAGGTCGAGGAAGAAATCGACCAACAGCTCGATGTCCTCGTGCCTCTCGCGCAGGGGCGGAAGTTTGAAGCGAACCTTGGCCAGCCTGTAGAAGAGGTCGCGGCGAAACCCGCCGTCGACGATCATCTCGTCCAGGTTCCGGTTTGTGGCGGCCACGACGCGCACGTCCACCCGGATGGTGCGCTCCCCGCCCACGCGCCGGAACTCCCCGGTCTCCAGGACCCGCAGGAATTTGGGCTGGAACTCGACGTCCATTTCGGCCAGCTCGTCGAAAAAGATCGTCCCACCATCGGCGCGCTCGAAGACGCCCTTGTGTTGGTAGGAGGCCCCGGAGAACGCGCCCTTCTCGTGGCCGAACAGCTCGGACTCCAGCAGCGTGGCCGGAAACGCGGAGCAATCAAAGACGACCAGGGGCCGGTCGGCCCGGCGGCTGTTCTCATGCAGCGCCCGCGCGATCAGCTCCTTGCCAGAGCCCGTCTCGCCTTCGATGACCACAGACAGTTCCGAGGGCGCCACCTTGTCCATGATGGCGAAGACGTCCCGGAGGCCGGCGCTGCGGCCAATGATGTCGCCATACCGGGTGGCGTCCGTGCGCGTGATCGGCTCCTTTTCGACCTCTACCCTGAACCGGACGAGCGTCTGGCCGGCGCGAAACACGGTGCCGTGACCCAGAAAGATCTCGCCCACCTTGAGGTCGTCGAGGAACGTCCCGTTGGTGGAGCCGAGGTCGATGAGCTTGTAGTGCCCGTTCTGCATCCGCAGCTCACAGTGCTGACGGGAGACGGACGGGTCGTTGAGGACGAGGTCGTTGAGCGGGTCCTTGCCGATCCGTACAGTCGGCTTGTCGAAGACCAGATGGGTCCCCTTCTCAGCGCCTTCGATCACCTCGAGATGGCACTTCTCAATCTCAAAGAGATTGCCCAGTGGCTTGCCTTCCACCTCGACGGTGGGGCTCTCGTACACCACGGCAGTGCCGAGATCGTTTGAGCCTTGGCCGGAGTTATTGTCGTGGGCGCTGGTCACAGGTCAGCAATCTAGCACAGAAGGTCCCCGGCACCTATTCGAATGGCACGGTGAACACGAGGTTCCCGCCGCCTGGAGCGGGCAGAGCCGTCACCGACATCGGGGCGGTGTCGTCATCGCCCCCGAGGGCGAAAAAGAGAATGCCCGTCAGCAGGGATGCGGCGCCGCCGCCGTAGCAGATGTAGCTGATGAGGTTGCTCTGGTCCTTGGTGGCCTCGTCCTGGGTCGCTTGCCAGGTGAAGAACCCGCCGGCGCCGAGCCCGCCGACGCCAAGGATCGTGAAAATCCAGCCACCGACGTTGGCGCCCTCTTCCT
>CALBXO010000786.1 GCA_937890335.1 uncultured Pseudomonadota bacterium
GCGAACGCGCGCCAAGGTCGCCGAGGTCGTCGCAGAAGCGGCCGCGGAGGAGCCGGCCGCAGAGGAGCCGGCCGCAGAAGAGCCGACGGACGAGAAGCCAAGGCGCAAGCGAACGCGCGCCAAGGTCGCCGAGGTCGTCGCAGAAGCGGCCGCGGAGGAGCCGACCGCGGAGGAGCCGACCGCAGAGGAGCCGACCGCAGAGGAGCCGGCCGCAGAGGAGCCGGCGGACGAGATGCCAAAGCGTAAGCGTTCCCGCGCCAAGGTAGCCGAGGTCGTCGCAGAGGCGGCTGACGAGAAGCCCGCCGAGGAGAAGCCAAAGCGCAAGCGTTCCCGCGCCAAGGTCGCCGACGTGATCGCGGAGGCGGCCGACGACAAGCCGGCCGAAGAGAAGCCAAAGCGCAAACGCGCCAAGGTCGCCGACGTGGTTGCAGAAGCCGAGGGCGAGGAGCCGGCCGAGGAGAAACCCCGGCGCAGGCGGTCCCGCGCCAAGGTGGCTGAGGTCGTCGCGGAGGCGGCCGATGCCGACCCGGTCGAGGAGAAGCCCAAGCGCAAGCGCACGCGGGCCAAGGTCGCGGACGTAGTCGCCGAGGCAACCGACGCTGAGGCCGACGAGGCACCGGCCGAGGACAAGCCCAAGCGCAGGCGCTCGACCCGCAAGAAGGTCGCAGATGTGGCCGACGACACGGCGTCCCCAGCCGAAGCCGCCGACGGGGATGTGGCGGAGGCCAAGCCCGCCCGTCGTCGCTCGACCCGCAAGAAGGTCGCAGACGCCACCTCAGCGGAGTCCGACGCCCCCTCAGCGGAGTCCGACGCCCCCGTGGCGGAGGAGAAGCCCAAGCGGCGGCGCACCCGCAAGAAGGTCGCGGACGTGACGGGCGAGTAGTCCAACCGCGCGCGGCCTCCCGCGGCGCGCTGTTCCCATTCCGACGAGCGCCTGGCCGGCGTGTCTCAATGCACGCCCTACTCATCGACGCACCAACCGGCGTCCACGACAGACAAGCTGTCGTGGACGCCGTTCGTGCGTGCGATTCCCGCCGCCACCGCGTGTAAACGGCGCCCCGCGCCGCGACTGTGAACAGGCGTACACACGACCACCCGTCGACCCCGTCGGGGTCCGTCGGACACTGTGGCACGCCCGTTGCTCCTTCAGAAGCTACCTCGCCGGCCGTCAGGACACGGAGATTCTGGACCAGCGGGAGAACAATTCATGATCGACAGCAACCCGGTTGCCCTGCGCGCCGCCCTCGCGGCCGTCGCCTTCGCCACCGTCACCGTCGCCTTCGCATCAGGGGCACACGCCGACGCGGACAGCCTGGCTACCTTCGGGGTCGGCACACGGCTCGCCTACCAGAACCCTGGCGACCGCGGAGTGTCTACGAGTGATTACACCACCCACTTCGGCGTCCGCGCCAAGGCCCTGTACATCCTGGGATTGGAGCTTGAGTACGCGCCCATTCCGGACACCCAGCGCGGCGACCTCTTCCGCCCGTCCAAACGCCTCACGGGGCACCTGCACGTTCTGAACACGGAGCGGGTCGGCGCGTGGCTGGGGTTTGGCACCGCCGCCACCAGCGTCAGCGGGCTCTTCGACCTGGACGGAAAGCGCACCCTCTATCGCCTGGGTGGAGGCGCGGAGTGGGTCTTCTCAAAACACTGGGCCCTGGGCCTGGATGCCTATTGGACACCCCCGAGTGTGGGCGCGTACCTGTCGCAGCTTGAAGCCGCTGCGCCCGACGAAGCCAGCCTCGCGGCGGCTGCGCAAGCTGGCGATCCCATCGACACCAGCATCCCCAAATACGACGCCTCCCACGTTGAGATCGGCGGCTCCGTCCGGGTCTACTTCTGACCACGCCCCGCCCTGGTGCCGCAAGGAAGGGCAGGAACCCGCAGACCTACCGCGACTTGTTCGAGGAGTGGCTCACCACCAGGGAGTGGCCACTGGCGTCCAGCGCCGTCTCGACGGACGTGCGCATGTCGGGGTACCAGGTGGAGGCCACCCACGTACCGTAGACGGCACCTGCCAACGCCAGCACAACCGCCGCGGCCGCCGCCACCCGGCGCCAGGCAGAGCCTCGCCGGGGCGTTGCGGCGGTTGTCGGCGCCTCCACTTCAATCATCGACACTTCAGCGGTCGGTTCGGGCTGCGGCTGCGGCGGCGGCGGGTCCACGTGGACAGGCTCGGACAACATCCGAAGCGTAGGCAGCTCCCGCGGAACACACAGATAGCGCCCGGTCTCCGCCGGGTCGGCGTCGACCGGAGCATCCAGGTCCAACACCGCGAGGGCATCTCGCAGCTGCGAGGCGTCGGCATAGCGCTCCTCGGGGTCGAGCGCCAGTGCCTTCGCCAGGACCGCGCCCAAGGGGCCGCGCCGAATCTCAGCGGGAATGTCCAGCGCGCCCCGGCAATGCATATTGAGCGCCTGGAACGGGTGCTCCGCCTCCACGGCGCGACGTCCGGTCAACATCTCCACGAGGATGAGGCCCATCTGGTAGACGTCCATGGCGGGTGTCACGAGGTGCCTGTCAATGTACTCGGGCGACAGGTACTGCACCGTCCCCACCAATTCCAGCTTACTCGTCAGCCGGTCCTGGTCGCCGAACAGCTCGGCCGAGGCCCCGAAATCCAACAACACGAGGCGCTCGTAGCTGCCGGCGGGCCGGTGCACGAAGAGGTTGGAGGGCTTGATGTCCTTGTGAACGATGCCCGCAGCGTGCGCCGAGGCCAGACCGTCCAGGCAGGGAATCAGCAGTGAGAGGGCGCGGCGCGGGCTCATGGGTCCGAGCGATTCGAGCTCCTGGTCCAGGTCCCAGCCGTCGAGCATCTGGGCGGCAATGTACGCCTGGCCGTCGGTCACCATCCGGCAGTCGTGGATACGGACGATGTTGGGGTGGTCGATGGCGGCGATGCACCGCGCCTCCTGAAGGAAGCGCTCATGCCCACCGCGCGCGTGTCCTGCGCCAGACAAGACCTTGAGCGCGACGCTTCGGTTCATCTGCACATGGCGCGCGGCGTAGACGACCGCAAAGCCGCCCTGCCCCAGAAGATCTTGAATCTCATATCGGTCATCGACCACGGTACCAACGGCAAGCATGGCACCCAGGGTGTCGGATCGCGTCGGTGGGGTCGGATGTGGAAGGCTCATGGGATGGTCCTCAGCATTGGTCCCACCGCCATGGACGAATCCGCCGGGAATTGATTCAATCCGCGCGCTCGCGCCGCCGTTGGCGCTTGCCGGAGCAAGCATGAGCAACCCAGCGCTGGACGGCGTCCGCGTCCTCGATCTCACCCGCATTCTTTCCGGGCCGTACTGCACCCAGATTCTGGCCGATCACGGCGCTGAGGTGATCAAGGTGGAGCGACCGGGCTCGGGGGATGACACCCGCAGGTTCGGTCCGCCGTTCGTCGGCGAGGACGCCGCGTACTTCCTGAGCATCAACCGCAACAAGAAGTCGGTCTGCATTGACCTCAAGATCCCCGAGGGCGCGGAGCTGGTCCGTGAGCTGGCGCGGCGCAGCGACGTGGTCGTCCAGAACTTCCGACCCGGCGCTGCCGAGCGCCTTGGGCTCGGGCCCGACGACCTTCGCGCGGTCAACCCCCGTTTGGTCTACTGCTCCATCTCTGGATTTGGCCAGTCCGGTCCCTGGTCCGACAAGCCTGGGTACGACCTGGCCGTGCAGGGACTCAGCGGCGTGATGTCCATCACGGGTGTGCCGGATGGCCCGCCGACCAAGGTCGGAACGAGTATCGCCGACATCGTGACGGGCATGTACGCCGCGCAGGGCATCCTGCTGGCGTTGTACCGACGGTCGCAGACTGGCGTCGGCGACACCGTCGACATCGCCATGCTCGACTCCATGGTCAGCCTGCTCACCTACCAGGCGGGCAACTACTTCGCCACCGGCATCGCACCTGGCCGCGCCGGCAACCGCCACCCGAACATCGTCCCCTACGAGACCTTCAAGGCGAGCGACGGCTGGTTCAATCTGGCCGTCGGCAACGACCGGCTGTGGGCGCGGTTCTGTGAAGTGACCGGCCGCGACGACCTGGGCGGCGACGCCAGGTTCACCACCAACCCCGACCGGGTCGCACACCGCGAAGCGCTGTTCGGTCTCCTCTCGCAGCTGTTCGAGCCCGAACCCGTCTCCCATTGGGTCGCGCTGCTGGAGGGCGCCGGCATCCCCTGCGGCCCGATACTCGACGTGGCCCAGGTGCTCGCGCATCCGCAGGTGATTGCGCGCGAGATGGTCACCGAGGCGCGCGGCCAGCCGCTGACTGGAACACCCGTCAAACTCAAAGAGGCGCCATCGGTTGCGCCCCGCCATCCGCCCAGGCTCGGCGAACACACAGCGGAAGTACTCGCAGAGGTGCTCGGCTACGACGACGCCCGCGTCACTTCACTCGCCGCGTCCGGCGTGATAGACACTGCCCACTCGACCTGACACCAACTCTGAGAAGTCCCATGACCATCCCATTGCAACTGGACCCCCACGCCCTCGCGGCTGAGCTGTCGAACAAGAACCTCATTGGCGGGGAGCTCGTCCCTGCCAGCAGTGGCAAGACGTTCGACGTGATCAACCCGGCCACGATGGAGACGATCGCCACCACACCGTTCAGCGACGCCACCGACGTCGACCGCGCTGTGCAGAACGCCAAGACCGCGCAGAAGGCCTGGGCGAAGATGAACGCCCGCGACCGGGGCAAATTGGTGGCCGCCTGCGGCACCGCCCTCATGGAGCGCGTGGAGGAGATGGGCCGTCTCATCGCTCTGGAGACCGGCAAGGCCATCCGCACGGAATCTCGGCCGGAGGCCAGCGTCCTCGCCGATGTCTTCATCTACTTTGGCGGGCTGGCCTCGGAGCTGAAGGGAGAGTCCATCCCGTTCAACAATGAGACCCTGACCGTCACGGTCCGGCAGCCCATCGGCGTCATTGGCGCGATCATCCCGTGGAACGCGCCCCTGCTGCTGATGGCCCTGAAGATCGCGCCCGCCCTGGTGGCCGGGAACAGCGTCGTGGTCAAGAGCGCGGAGGAGGCGCCGCTGGGCGTCCTGCGCGTCGCGCAGGTAATGAACGAGATTCTGCCCCCAGGCGTGTTCAACATCCTGTCCGGCTTCGGCCCCGAGGCCGGCGCGCCGCTCGTGGAGCACAAATCCGTGGGCAAGGTGAGCTTCACCGGGTCCGTGGACACCGGGCGCATCGTCTACAAGACCGCCGCCGAGCGGATCGTGCCCTGCACCCTGGAGCTCGGTGGCAAGAGCCCCATGATCGTCATGGCGGACGCGGACCTCGACCGCGCCGTCGCAGGCGCGCTGACCAGCATGCGGTTCACCCGCCAGGGCCAGAGCTGCACCGCCGCCAGCCGCATCTTCGTGCACGAAGACCTCCACGACGCGTTCGTGGAGAAGATGGTCGCCGCGGTCAACGCCATGAAGATGGGCGATCCGATGGACGAGGAGACCGACATCGGCTCCGTCATCTCTCCGCAGCAGTTCCAGACCGTCCAGAAGTACATCGGCATTGGCAAGGACACCGCTGGTGCCACCGCGCACGTCTGCTCGGCGCTGCCGACGGACGCGCGGTTCTCAAAGGGCCTGTTTGTCCAGCCGGTCATCTTCACGGGCACGCGGAACACCGACCAGATCAACCAGGAGGAGATCTTCGGGCCCGTGACATGTGTCATCCCGTGGAGAGACTACGAGGATGTCATCGCGCAGGCCAACGACACCCAGTTTGGCCTGGCAGCGTCCGTCTGGACCAACAACCTCAAGCTGGCCATGGACGCCGTCCATCGCATTGAAGCGGGCTTCTGTCAGGTGAACCAGAACGTGGTTGTGCAGGCGGGTCTGAGCTATGGAGGCGTGAAGACCAGCGGCCTTGGCAAAGAGGCGAGCCTCGAGTCCATGCTCGAGCACTTCACCCAGAAGAAGACCATCATCATCAACATGACGTAGCTCACCGAGCTACCAACGATGGTCGCTGGGACTTGCGCCGGCCACCAAGGCCCGGGGCTAGCCCCGGAGCCTCGACACAACGGCGAGCGCCAGGCCTGAGAGGAAGAGCAGGGAGGCAGGCAGGCCCGGCGCGGGTCCGTTCGGCGTGGCGCACTCACAGAAGCCGCTGCCGCGGACCGCGCCGTCGATCGCCTCGGGGTTGATGGCCACCGGGCAGCCGTCAGAGTCGTCGGCGCCGGCGTCCTCAGGGCAGGCGTCGCAGTCGTCGCCGAATCCGTCGCCGTCAATGTCGGTCTGGTTGGCGTTCGCGTCGTCCGGGCAGTTGTCGTCACTGTCTACGATGCCGTCGTCGTCGCGGTCGCCGTCCTCGCAGGCGTCGCCGACGCCATCGCCGTCCTCATCCGCCTGGTCAGCGTTCTCTACGTCCGGGCAATTGTCCTCTCCATCCACGATGCCGTCGCCGTCGCGGTCCTCGTCCTCGCATGCGTCGCCGACCCCGTCACCATCGGCATCGGCCTGGTCCGGATTCGGGGTGTCCGGGCAGTTGTCCTCGTCGTCGAGGATGCCGTCCATGTCGCGGTCCACGTCCTCTTCGCACGCGTCGCCCGTGCCGTCACCGTCGGAGTCAATCTGATCCGTGTTCTCCACGAAGACGCAGTTGTCTTCGTCGTCGAGGATGCCATCGTTGTCGTCGTCGCTGTCGCAGGCGTCCCCCTGTCCGTCGTCGTCGTTGTCGGCCTGCTCCTCATTCGGGTCCACCGGACAATTGTCCTCGTCGTCGGGTACGCCGTCGTCGTCGTCGTCGTCGTCGCAGACGTCGCCGAGTCCGTCGTCGTCCAGGTCGGTCTGGTCGCCGTTGGGGATGAGCACGCAATTGTCGTCGTCGTCCAGCACCTCGTCGGCGTCGTCGTCGTCATCGCACGCGTCACCGGCTCCGTCGCCGTCGGTATCGACCTGGTCAAAATTGTCCACGAGCGGACAGTTGTCGGCGTCATCGATCACGCCGTCGGCGTCGTCGTCGTCGTCGCAGGCGTCACCCAGACCGTCGTCGTCCGTATCCGTCTGCTCCGCGTTGGGGATCTCGGGACAGTTGTCCTCGTCGTCCGGGATGCCGTCCCCGTCGATCTCGCCCTCGCACGCGTCGCCGATGCCATCTTCGTCCAGGTCGTCCTGGTCTGGGTTCGCCACGAACTGGCAGTTGTCGTCGCCGTCGAGGATGTCGTCGTTGTCGTCGTCGTCGTCGCAGATGTCGCCCTGACCGTCACTCTCGTTGTCCACCTGGTCACGGTTGACGATGAGCGGGCAGTTGTCATCGGTGTCGATGATGCCGTCGTTGTCGTCGTCGTCGTCGCACGCGTTGCCGAATCCATCCTCGTCGGTGTCGAGCTGATCCTCGTTGGCGGTCAGCGGGCAATTGTCTTCGCCGTCCGGAACGCCGTCGCCGTCGTCGTCGTCCTGACACGCGTCACCGACACCGTCCTCATCGGCGTCGCGCTGGTCTGTGTTGGGCGTCAGCGGACAATTGTCCACGTCGTCCTCGATGCCATCGTTGTCGTCGTCGCTGTCGCAGGCGTCACCCTGTCCATCGTCGTCGGTGTCGGTCTGGTCTGCATTCGGCGTGAGCACGCAATTGTCGTCCGCGTCCACGATGCCGTCGTCGTCCGTGTCGTCCTCGCAGGCGTCTCCGCGCCCGTCGGCGTCCGTGTCCTCCTGCCCGGGGTTCGGGGTCAACACGCAGTTGTCGTCGCCGTCGAGCACGCCGTCGTTGTCGTCGTCGTCGTCGCAGGCGTTGCCGTCGCCGTCGTCGTCCGTGTCCGCCTGGTCGCCGTTCGGGGTCACGGGGCAATTGTCGGCCACATCCACCACGCCGTCGCCGTCGTCGTCGTCGTCACAAACGTCGCCCTCGCCGTCGTCGTCGAGGTCCGCCTGGTCCACGTTCACGTCCAGGGGACAGTTGTCGTCCACATCCGGCAGGCCATCGTCGTCGTCGTCGTCGTCGCATGCGTCACCGTCTCCGTCGTCGTCGGTGTCGGTCTGGCCGAGGTTGGCCGTGAACTGGCAATTGTCCGCACCGTCGAGGACACCATCGTTGTCGTCGTCGTCGTCGCAGACATCACCCAGTCCGTCGTTCTCGTTGTCGGCCTGGTCTGCGTTTACGGTGAAGACACAGTTGTCATCACCGTCGAGCACGCCGTCGTTGTCGTCGTCCGGATCGCAC
>CALBXO010000787.1 GCA_937890335.1 uncultured Pseudomonadota bacterium
GGCCACGGGGGCCCGGGTGCCGGCGGTCCGTCGGTGGGTGTGCTGTGCGTCGGGTCCGTCGCGGACCTGGGCAAGGCGACGGCAGAGCCCGGCGCGGGCGGCGCGCCCGGAGCCTCCGAGGGGCGCCAGGCCTCCATGGGTGTGAGCGCGCCGAGCTTTGGCTGCGCGCCGCAGGAAGACTGATCAGAGCTGCAAGTCGCGCCCCTGGGCGGTTCGCCTCTCGGGCACGGAAGCGCCCGGATGGACCGCGCGGCATGGTTCCAACTCCAACCAGACCGGACTAGAACGTGTTCTAGTTGTGTGCTAAGAGACGCGCATGAGCTTGACGGACAGAGTGGTGATCGTGACGGGCGGAGGCCGTGGTCTAGGCCGCGCGCACTGTCTGGAATTGGGGCGCCACGGCGCCTGTGTGGTGGTCAATGACCTGGGCACCTCCGGGTCCGGCGAAGGCGCGTCCAGCGCGCCCGCCGAGGACGTGGCCCAGGAGATTCGCGGTGCGGGTGGGCGCGCCATCTCCAACGGCGCGGACATCGCCGACTGGGACGCGGCCGGCGAGCTGGTGCGCGCCGCCATCGAGGCGTTTGGCGGCCTGGACGCGGTGGTGAACAACGCCGGCATCTTGCGCGACCGGATGTTCGTGAGCTCCTCCGTGGACGAGTGGGATGCGGTCATGCGGGTGCACCTGCGCGGCCACTACTGCCTGGCGCGCCAGGCTGGCGAGTACTGGCGCGGGCGGGCCAAGGCGGGACAGCCCGTGGACGCCCGAATCGTCAACACGAGCTCCGGTGCGGGCCTGCAGGGCAGCGTCGGCCAGTCGGCGTACAGCACGGCCAAAGCGGGCATCGCTGGGTTGACGCTGGTGCAGGCCGCGGAGATGGGCAGGTACGGAATCACGAGCAATTCGATCGCGCCCGCGGCTCGGACGCGCATGACGGAGGCCGTCTTCGCAGACATGATGGCGGCGCCGGACGGCGGGTTTGACGCGATGGCGCCGGAGAACGTCGCGCCGCTCGTGGCCTGGTTGTGCAGCACCGAGAGTGCGCACGTGACGGGCAAGATGTTCGAAGTGTCAGGCGGAAAGATCGTCCTGTCCGACGGGTGGCGCCCCGGCGCTGTCGTGGACAAAGGGCAGCGCTGGGAGCTGTCGGAAGTTGGCGCGGCGGTGAATGGGCTGGTCGCCGAGGCGCCGGTCCCGATGCCAGTGTACGGCGCCCGATGACGGACCTCAGCGTGTTTGGCCTCGCGGGCAAAGTTGCGCTGGTCACAGGCGGAACTTCGGGAATCGGGCTGGGAATCACCGCGCGGCTGGCTGAGGCTGGCGCGACGGTCGTGGCTTGTTCGCGCAGGGAGCCGGCGCCAGGTTGGGAGCCGGGTACCAAAGTGCACTGGAAGGCGTGCAACGTGCGCGAACCGGAGGCTGTGAACGCCTTGGTGGACGAGATTGTCGCGGAGCACGGCCGGTTGGACCTGGCAGTCAACAACGCCGGCGGCTCGCCGCCGGTGGACGCCGCGACCGTTTCGCCGCGGTTCAGCGCCTCCATCATCGACCTCAACCTCACCGCGTCTCTCCACGTCTCGCAGGCGGCGAACCGGGTGATGAGCGACGGCGGGTGCATCGTGAACATCGGGAGTGTCGCAGCGTTGCGACCCGCGCCCACCACCGCCGCCTACGGCGCGGCCAAGGCCGGGATGCTGAGTCTCGGCCGGTCCCTGGCCGTGGAGTTCGCGCCCGGTGTCCGGGTCAACACGCTGTCCGTCGGCATGGTGCAGACGGAGAAGACGGACGCGCACTACGGTGGCGCGGAGGGCGTCGCGGCGGTGGCGGCGACCGTACCCCTGGGACGCCTCGCGACCGCGTTGGACGTGGCCAATGCCGTCTTGTTCCTGGCCTCACCCCTGGCTTCCTACATCACAGGCACTCATCTGGAGATCCACGGAGGCGGGGAGCGACCTGCGTTTCTGGACGCGCTGCCCGGCGGCACGGAGTAGGTATGGAGCTGCAATTGGGCCCCGCCGAGGAGGCGTTTCGCGAAGAAGCGCGCAGCTGGCTCGAGGAGAACCTGTCCGGCGAATTCAGCGATTTGCGCGGAAGAGGCGGGCCGGGAGACGAGCACGTCTTCGTCGAGGAGCGGATGGCCTGGGAGCGCCGACTCGCCAGCGGTGGCTGGACGTGTGTGGGCTGGGCCAAGGAGCACGGCGGGCGCGGGGCGAGTTTCCTGGAGCAGGTGGTCTGGCACGAGGAGTACGCGCGCGCCCGGGGACCGGGGCGTGCCGGGCACATCGGGGAGACGCTGCTCGGACCGACGTTGGCTGCGCTTGGGACCGAGGCGCAGCGGGCCCGGTTTCTCCCGCCCATCGTCGCCGGCGACGAGTATTGGTGCCAGGGGTACTCCGAGCCTGGGGCGGGCTCGGACCTGGCCAATGTGCAGACCAAGGCGCACCTGGACGGGGACGAGTGGGTCATCACGGGCCAGAAGGTCTGGACCAGCCTGGCGCAGTGGTCGGACTGGTGTTTTGTCATCGCGCGGTCGGAGCCGGGGTCCCTGCGCCACAAGGGGCTCAGTTACCTGCTGGTACCGATGGATGCCGCGGGGATCGATGTGCGCCCCATTCGACAGATCACGGGCACCTGCGAGTTCAACGAGGTGTTCTTCGACGAGACGCGCACGCACAAAGACAATGTCGTGGGAGAGGTGGGCGGCGGCTGGAAGGTGGCAATGGCCACCCTGGGCTTTGAGCGCGGCGCCTCGACCCTCGGACAACAGCTGAGCTTCCGCGCGGAGTTCGACGAGGTCATCGCCGCGGCGCGCGCCAACGGCGCGTCGAAGGATCCTGTGTTGCGGCAGCGCATCGCGGACCTGTGGGTTCGGTTGGAGATCATGCGTCAGAACACGCTGCGGCTGCTGGCGCAGATGCAGCGCGACGGCCACCTGGGCCGCGAGGCGATGATCTCCAAGCTCTATTGGGCGACCTGGCACAGGGACCTGGGCGAGCTGGCGATGGACGTGCTGGGAGACGAAGCGGAGATTGTGTCCGAGGCCGACGGGTACGGACTCAACGCGTTGCAGCGCCTGTTCCTCTTCAGCAGGTCGGACACCATCTACGCGGGCACGAACGAGATTCAGAAGAGCATCATCGCCGAGCGAGCCCTCGGGCTGCCGCGCTCGCGGTAGCGCCCCGGGTGGGCCGGGTCTGAGACCCGGCGATCGAAACTACGACTGAGGATGGTATGGGACACGGATTGCTCCAGGGAAAGTCGGTCGCGATCACAGCCGCTGCCGGCGCGGGCATCGGGTATGCGGCGGCGCGCCGCTGTGCGGAAGAGGGGGCCCGGGTCGCGATCAGCGACATCCACGAGAAACGGCTGGCCAAGGCGGCGGACGCCCTCACCGAAGTGATGGGCCAGCGGCCGCTCACGCGGGTCTGCAACGTGACCAACGAGTCGGAGGTGCAGGGGTTCGTCGACGCGGTGGTGGCGGAGCACGGTCACATCGATGTCTTCATCAACAACGCGGGCCTCGGGGGTACGGCGACGTTGGTGGAGATGGAGGACGAGGCCTGGGACCGCGTCATCGACGTGACCCTCACGGGGGCGATGCGCTGCATGCGGGCCGTGCTCAGGCACATGCAGCCGCGGGGGGCCGGGGTCATCGTGAACAACGCCTCGGTGCTCGGCTGGCGCGCCCAGGAGGGGCAGGCCCACTACGCTGCCGCCAAGGCCGGGGTGATGGCGCTGACGCGGTGTGGGGCGATTGAGGCGGCCAGGCACGGTGTCCGCATCAACGCTGTCGCGCCGAGTCTGGCCATGCACCCGTTCCTTGAGAAGGTGACCTCCCCCGAGCTGCTCGAGCAGCTCAAGGCGGGCGAGGCGTTTGGCCGCGCCGCTTTTCCGGAGGAGGTGGCCAATGTGATGGTGTTCCTCGCGTCGGACCTGAGCTCGTACATGACGGGCGAGGTCGTCAGCGTCAGTAGTCAGAGGGCGTAGAGATGGTGGACAAGAGTTGCGTGGGGGCTGAGGGCACGCCGTTTGAGATGGCGGTCGAGGCCGGCAAAATACACGAGTTTGCGCGGGCGGTTGGCGCTGAGCACAAGGACCACAAGGGGCGCAACCCGGTGATTCCGCCCACGTTCCTGACGACACAGTTTTTCTGGGAGGAGCGCGTGGAGGGGGCCAATCCCTGGCACCTGGTCCAGATGAGCCAGGAGCGCGGCATGCACGCCGAGCAGGAGTACATCTTCTTTGGTCCGCCCCCGCGGGCCGGAACGCGGCTCTATTGCTCGTCACGCATTGAGAAGGTCACCGAGAAGGAGGGCCGACGGGGCGGAACGCTGGTGTTCGTGAAGATGATCACGGAGTTCCGCGACGAGGCGGGCGAGCTGGTCGCCGAGGCTCACATGACCGGCGTGGAAGCGACACAGGTGCCGACATGATTCTGCCAGACCCCAAAACGGTGGGCCCCATCAGCCGCACGGACATCGTCCGTTACCAGGGCGCCTCTGGCGACTTCAATCCGGTGCACCACGACGAGGAGTTCGCCCGGACCGCGGGCTTGCCCGCGCCCCTCGGCGTCGGGATGCTTCACGCCGGCATGATGACCGCGTGGGCCACCGATCATTTTGGCCCAGAACGTGTGCGCCTGGTGGGCGTTCGCTGGAAGAAGCCGGTGTGGCCCGGCGACACGTTGGTCATCTCGGGAGAGGTGGTGGACGAGAACCACGAGCAGTTCACCATCGCCATTCGGGCCGTAAACCAGGACGATGTCCTGGTGGCCGAGGGCTGGACTACCTTCGTCACATAGCCCCCGGTGACGTCGGGCAGGCCGCGCCCCGTCCGTGAGTGGCGCCCTCGACGGCTGGCAGTGCTGACACGCAGGCTGCGACGGCTGGCGGCGCTGCCCTGTCGGCTGCGAGGGGCCTGGCGGTAGACATCACCCCATGCGGAGACCGGTAGTGCGCGCTGGGGCTTGTGCGCGACCGGTCCCGTTCGGGGCCACAGGGGGAAAGCGTGTTCGGTCGCCTCTCGGCGACTTGACCTTGGCGTCCGCTCGCCGAGCGAGCTGCCGAGGTCTCGGACGGCCCGCCGCGGAATTGGTTTGGGCCAACGCCGCGGAGAACCCACCGGGTGATGTCTACTGCCAGGCACCCCGAAGGGCGCTGCGATGGCGCGGGTTTCCTTGCCCGCGACGAAGTCCCCTTTGTTTGTCTGCTCGACACACAATTGAAAATTCGCGCGGACTGCGTCCGGCAAGGGAAACGACGCGGGCAAAGAGACCAGCGCCATCGCCCAGCAAACCTAGGAGCGGGCGCATCCCGGGGCGACTTAAGGTTCCTTACAGTTTGGCTTGGGGGCACCCCGGTGATGCCGGACCTGCCCGCGACGGCGGGTGCGGTGCCAGGGCCCCGAACGTCTCCCCGGCAGATTCGACGTTCTGTCGCGAGGTACCGTCGAACCCGGCGGTGTCGAACCAGGCGGCATTGCCTTGCCGCGGCGATCGAGTGGGGTTACCGTGGCGGGCAGGCGGAGAATACTAGGGGAAACTACATTGAAACTGCGCATCATTTGCGCCGCGTTGGCGGCGGTCTCTCTCATTGTGGGGACGGCGGGAGCCGCCTTCGCGTGCGGCTGTCTCTCACCACCGGTTCCCGAGGCGATGGGGAGCTACGCGGTCAACCAGCAGGCGGAGCAGATCATCTTTGAGAAGGACGGCGACCACATCGTGGCGCACGTCCTGATTCGTTACGCGGGGGATCCCGCGGAGTTTGCCTGGCTCGTCCCGGTGCCGAGCGTGCCCGAGCTCGAGCTGTCCAGCACCTTTGTCTTTCCCATCCTGGACCGGCTCACACAGCCACAGGTCGTGCAGGAGTTTGAGTCCGTCTGTCCCGACCCGGAGTACCGCTGCGAGTACCATGACTACCCGAGCTGCTTCGGAAACAACGGCGCCAACAATGGCGTGAACAATGGGTTTGACGGCACCGGCCAGAACAACGGTGGAAACAACGGCGCCAACAACGGTGACGGTGTTGTGGTGTACGACCGAAAGAAGGTCGGCGCCTACGAGACGGTCACGTTTGGCGCCGGCGACGCAGACGCCGCGGTGAACTGGCTGCGCAACAACGATTTCATCGTCAATGACACGATGACGCCGTACATGCAGCCCTACCTGGACGCCGGGATGCTGTTTGTGGCCAGCAAGCTTCAGGCGGGCGCTGGGCTCGACGAGCTGCGTCCGTTGCGCATGCGCTACGAGGGCACGCAGCCGATGATTCCGCTGCGGCTGACCGCCGTCGCCGCGGAGCCTCATCTGACCGTCACCGCGTACATTTTTGGCGAGGGACGGTTTGCACCCGTGGGGCATCCGGTCACGGAGATCGACCCGTCCTGGCTGGCGCCTGCGGCAGACCGAAGTCTGCCGCTCGGCAACTACCCGGCGGCGCTCAGTCGCGCGGTGGACGCTGCGGGCGGTGACGCGTTTGTGCTGGAGTATTTTGGTTCCACGCCGGAGCTTGAGATCGACGACCCGTCGGGCTGTTGCTCTGGCGGCACGGATGACTTCTGCAGCATCGGTGGCGACGGACAGTGTCAGTGCCCCGGGGCGGCGTTTGATTCCGAGGACTGCGGTATCACTCCGGAGGAACTGGAGACGGGGTTTGCCCTGATCGACACGCTGCGCGCGTACCCGCGGCTGACCCGAATCACGACGCGACTGAGCCCGGAGGAGATGACGTTCGACCCGGCGTTCCAGGAGTTTGTGGACGATGCTCTCACGCCGCAGTCCCGGCCGACCCAGCTCGTGGCCAACCAGAAGCTTCTGATTGGCTGCGAGACGGACGTCATCGACAAGGACACCTACATTACCCTGCGAGCCCAGCAGCAATGTGCGACCACGTACTGCGGTGAGGGTGAGTGTGTAATCACTGGGGTCGGACCGGGGTGCGACTGCAACAGCGGCTTCGTCGCCCGGCGGTTCACAGACTACGACGGAGAGGATCGCGTCACGTGCGTGCCGGCCTCCCCGCCCGTTGATTTTGGCGCGGATGGTCTTGAGCTCCCGGATGCGTGCGCCGGCCTGAGCTGCGGTGCCAACGGCACATGCCTCGACGTGGGCGGTTTCCCATCGTGCCAATGTGACGACGGCTTTGGTGCGTCGCTCGGCGCCAGGCAGGTCACCTGCGCCGCCGTGGAAGTGCAGACTGGTGGTGCGGGCGCCGACAACTACTCCAACGCGCTGGAGGACCTCGATGTCTGTGCACCGCAGCCCTACAATTGCGGGCCCAATGGCTGGCTCGTCGAGAACACCTCGGCCGTTCGCCACGGTGTGATGTGTGAGACCTCGATTCCGGATCCAGCATGGCTCCGGATTCCTCCCGCCCCTCGCTGCGAGGGTGACGACGGCGGCGCGGACGACGAGGACGCGGGCTGCACGACAGCCCCCGGCAGCGTGGCCCCGCTCGGCGGGCTCGCCCTGGTTCTCGGTTGGCTTTTTGTCGCGCGCCGCCGACGCCAAGCCGGTCGCTGACGAGCTGCCGGCGCTGTTCGGGTGCGCGTCGTCAAGGCCGCCAACGGAGAGCGCTGAAGTACCCGCTGTAGGCTTCGTGCGGGCTCGCCTATGGCGCCGATGCACCAGGGCAGGTCGTCCGCCGCCGCTCAGCTGCGTCACTACGGCACGGGAGGTGAGAGATGCTCGATGACGTCACCGCAGAGGTCGTAGCGCTGCACGAGTTCTTTGCTCGCTGGTTCAACGGCGCCATTCCTGTAGAGGCCTTTGACCGTGAGTTCGTGACTGTTTTCGATCCTGGGTTTGAGATGGTGGTGCCCTCCGGCTCGCTGCTGGCGTTCGATCGCCTGTGCTCCGGGCTCATGGCGGCGTATGGGCAGTCCCACGGTTTTGCCATCGGCATCCGTGAAGTCCAGGTCCTCGCCGCGGGCGCCGGCACCGTTGTAGCCCGTTACCAGGAACTGCAACGCACCTCCAAACACGCGGACGCGACACGCAACGCCCGCTGGTCCACCGTCGTCTTCGACCGCGACCCCTCCCTGCGGCACGGGTTGCGTTGGCGCCATGTGCAGGAGACGGCGCTGTCGCTGACCCAACTCCCGCAGGACGCCTTTGGGTTTCTGGATGGGCCGAGCTAGACAAGTGACTAAAACTGGCTACCATACTCCTGGA
>CALBXO010000788.1 GCA_937890335.1 uncultured Pseudomonadota bacterium
ACGTGACGGTGGATCTGGAGACGAACACCATCGCGATGACCCTGCAGCCGCTCAAGTCCGACGTGGACGCCCAGACACAGGAAGTCCGCGCGGATGCTCGGACGGCCGTAGGCGCCGCGCTCTCGTTTGAGAACATTGCCTTCGAAGAAGACGGCACCTTTGTCGCGGACCTCGGCCACGTCGAAGTGGAGGGTGAGGCGAACCCGCTGACAGGTAGCTTCATCGAGGCCGATATGGTCCTCCACGGCATCGTGGCCAACGCTGAGGTCTTCTGCGGTTCGGTCACCGGCATGGTCACCGTTCCGAGCAACATCCCGCTGGAGGGCTCCACGTTTGGCGTCGTCAAGGGGACGGAGTTCGCGACCATAACGCCCATGTCCACCTGCCCCGCGGACGTCGGCAACAACGGCGACATGGACGCTGGCATGGACGTGCCCGAGGACGCGCCGGATGACGCGGGTGACACGGGTGAGGACACCGGACCTGTGCTGCCCACTGGCCGGTGCGTAGATGGCCTGGACGGCGAGTACGACTTCACCTTCCAGACCACGCAGCAGGACTCGCCGAGCACGGTGACGATGACGCTGGTACGCAGCGACGACGACGCGGTCTGCTACACCGGTGAGCTGCTCTCACAGGAGGATGGCACTACCAACCTCGGTATGGTCGAGTACGCCCTGGAAATCGACGGCATCCTGACCATCTACTACGACTTCATCATCCCGCCGGGGGCCAACCCGCTGCTGCCCAATGGTGGCCGGTCCAAGGGTACGTTGTCCGCGGATCGCTGGGCGAGCCACGGCTCCTGCGGCCCCATGGAGCTGGCGCTCTACGACCCGTTCACCCTCTCCGCAGGGGGCGTGTTCACCATGCTCAAGCAGGGTGTGGAGGGCTACACGGTGTCCGGACCCGGTTGCGACATGGTCGCCGCTGATGAGGAGTGCGCCTTCACGAGCCTCGCCGGTGCCTACCACCTGCAGTTCATGACCAGCGCGGGCGTGACCAACGTGTTCATGAACCTGGAGGCCGACAGCTTCACCTGTCTGGACGGCACTCTGGTTTCGAAGATCAACGAAGGTGAGGTCATCGCCCGGCTTCAGGCGGCGAGCCCCGCCGAGGACGCGGCGGATCAGGTCTTCCTGAACTTCCGGAACTTCATCATCGCGCCGGGCGCAAACCCGCTGCTGCCGGACGGCGGCAAGTCGGACATGAAGTTCACGTCCACGAGCGTGGAGGGTGCCTTCTGCGGTAGCCTCGTCGCTGGGCTCTTCGAGCCGTTCGCGCTCGACAGCCAGGGCACATTCAACACGACCCTCGCCGACGGCGCCGAGCCGGCCTCCCCGGCCTGCGAGTAGTCCGTCCCCGTAACGACTCGTCGGTTCCCGCCCCGCGGTAGCCGGCGCTGCGGCTGCGGTGAGCCGGTTCCGGCTGCGAGTCGCCAGGGTTCCTGCTGGGTCCGTCCGCGTCCTCAGCCGCGCCGCTCGTACTTCTGGCTGCGCACCCAGCGCAGCCACTCTTTCTCCAGCTCCGCGAGCTTCTTGCCGGTGACGGTCTCCATGGCGGTAATCCCCGTGGGGTCGGCCTTGGCGGTCTTCTTGAACTCCTCATAGTACCGCTGGAGGAGATGCTTTCGCTGCAGGTACAGGAGCAAATGCCGCGCGGCTGCGTTGTGGGTCCCCGAATCGTCGTCGTAGAACTGCTTTCGCGTTGTGGTCATCAGGTCGCGCAGCGAGACCGCCTTTGGATCCTCGCGCAGGGTGCTCTGCAGGCCCGGCAGGCGCCAGTTCAGCATGCCGCGCAGCCGCCCCTCCTTGTTGTAGTACGCGCCCTCGAACAGTGACGCGAGGCCTTCGTTGAACCAGGCGGGAACCTGCGGAAAGTCGGTCTCCAACAGTGGGTGGACCAGCTCGTGGTTGAGCGTGCCGCCGCCGGTGGAGATGTTCATGACCATTCGCCGATCCGCTTCGACATAGAACCCAAACGGTGTGCCGCAGGCGCGTTTGTATTTGCGCTTGCAATAGGTCTCGTAGTCCGCCTCTCGGCGGAAGAGATAGACCTTGATCGGTTCGGTGGGCCGGACTTCAAAGAACTCGTCGTAGAGGGCGTCGTAGGTGCGGTCCACCAGGCCCGCCATACGGTTGCGTGACTCGCCCTTCAGATCCGTGGCGACCACAAAGAGTCCGCGCACCGTATGGACGTGAAACCGCTCTCCGAGCTCCTCGCGGACCTCCTTCTCGGCGTCCTCGAGCGACTCGGCGGAGGCCGGGGTGCAGAGCGCCAACGCGGCGCTGAGGGCTGCGACAGGGAACAGGGATTGAATGGACGGCACGCGGATCTCCGGCTTTGGGCCCCGCGCCTTGAACGAGCGGCTGCGGTGATGGATCTATGTTTCCCATGCGTGATGCACCGAGCCGTACCGCCGAAGCCGTTTGCCTCTTCCGAGCCCTGGAGCAACTCACGCCGGGAGCCACCCGCGTTCTCGATGATCCGTACGCCCGGATGTTCCTCGGTCCACTGGGTCGCGCGGCACTGAACTCGGTAGGCGCGACCGGGCGTCTGGCGCACTCGCCGCTGAACTACGCTCCAATGCTGGTCAACTTCGTCGTGGCCCGGCACCGCTTCATTGACGACGCGTTGGCCGCCGCGCTGGACGACGGGGGCGTCGACCAGGTCCTCTTGCTGGGGGCCGGGTACGACACGCGCGCCTGGCGTTTTGCCGACCGGTTGGGCGGCGTGCCTGTCTTTGAGGTGGACCACCCCTCCACGGCCGGGCGCAAGGCGCAGATCGTGGAGAAGGAGGCCGGGCTGCCCGCCGCGAACCGCACAGTCGTGCACGTAGATTTTCAAGTGCACAGTCTCCGGGAGCGCTTGTTCGCCGCCGGATTCCAGCCGCAGGGCCGCACGTTTACGGTGTGGGAGGGCGTGTCCATGTATCTCACGCGCGAGGCCGTCAAAGCCTGCCTGCGCGCCGTGCATGACATCACCGCACCACACTCCAGACTCGCCGCGGACTTTTGGTTCCTCACCGATGGTTCAGACCTCAGCTCGGCGGCACATAGGATGGGGGCAAACCTCTTGCACGTGCTGGGCGAGCCGGTCCTCTTTGGCATCCATCCGGAAGAGTCGGGGTTCTTTGTGGGCCAGCTCGGGTACGACATGCTCGACCTCTGTGGAACGGCCGAGCTGGAGGCGCGGTATCTTGGCGCGCGGAAGTCACTTCCCGGAGAGTTCGTCACGCTGATGGAGGCCCGATGAGACGTACATTTCTCCTGTGCGCGATGGCGATGTTCACCGTGTCCACGGCGAGCGCCGGGCCGCTGTCCGAGGCGTCGGTGGACCTGAGGGCCTATGTGCCGCAGCAGGAACGGACCGGCCAGGACCCCACGGTTGCCATCGCGGTGGCGGTCTCCGGGGGCGGGCTGCGGGCGGGCAATTACGGGCTGGGGGTCCTCCTGGGGCTTGAGGAGGTCAAGACGACCCACGGCAACCTGCTGGCGGAGGTAGACTACTTCTCGACGATCTCGGGCGGAGGCTTCACGGCAGGCGCCTATGTGTCGAGCCGCCACGATCATGTTGGCCCCGATGTGTACAGCCTGGCGGACGCCGTCGCTGCCGGAACCCCACTGCGCGCTGCGCTACTGGATGGCTACACCGGTCGCATGTTTGGCCACGGGTGCGAGGTCTACCGGGTCTCTCGCCACCGGGGGCACGCGCTGGAGAAGCTCCTGGACGATCGGGTCCTCGGCGCGGACACCCGGCAGACCAGCCTGGTGCTGGGGGACCTGTGGCACCGAGCGGGGACACCGGTGGCGCCGGAGAAGCTGTTGCCCTATTGGGTCGCGAACGCAGCCATCGTCGAGAACGGTGCCGTGTTTCCCTTTGCCCCCGATGTCCTGGCCCGCGCCCGCGTGGACGGGTTTGTTCACCGGTGTAAGGACGAGGTCATCAAGGACCCTTTCGAGATGCCGCTGTCTGTAGGGATGAAGGCCAGCGCCAGCTTTCCTGGTGGCGTTCCCGGCACGGTGCTGCATTCGGGGCTGTACCCGCACCGGCCGTATGTGCGGCTGACCGACGGCGGCGTGAGCGACAACCAGGGCATCGTGACCGCGATTGAGCTCCTGCTCGCCGAGCCGTCTCCGGTGGCCCGCAGGGTACTGGTTGTCGTGGACGCCTACCGCGGCGACGACATTGACGAGTTCAGCGATGAGGACACACCCCCGTCCGCCGCTGTCGAGCTTGGCCGGGCCGTGTACCTGATGAAGGCGGCGCAGCGCCTGAACTACGCCCGCCTTGTCGGGCACCTGTGTAGAGCGGCGGGCATCGGCTTTGTCTACCTGGACCTGTCGGCGGTGCCGAGCGCGGCGCTTCAGGCCAAGGTGCGTGACATCTCGACCGGGTTCAGCCTCACGCGGGACGAGCAGGACGACTTGATCGAGGCCGGCAGGACCGCCGTCGCATCCCACCTTGGCGCATTGCGCGCCGCAGGCGTCCCCCAATGAGACTGGAACCCGAGATGACGCAGACACTAACGCTACGACAACCGGACGACTGGCACCTGCACCTGCGTGACGGCGCCGCCCTGGCCTCCTTGGTACCCGCCACGGCGGCGCAGATGGGCCGGGCCATCGTCATGCCCAATCTCAAGCCTCCGGTGACGACAACCGAGATGGCCCTCGCCTACCGGGCGCGGATTCTGGCGCACCGGCCAGCGGACTCGACGTTCGAGCCCCTGATGACTCTCTACCTCACGGACAGCACGCCACCCGAGGAGGTGGCCGTGGCACGCAACTCGGGCTGCGTGCACGCGTTCAAGCTCTATCCGGCGGGGGCGACGACGAACTCGGACTCCGGTGTCACCGACCTGCGCAAGGTGCGCCATGTCCTTGAGGCGATGGAGCGCGAGGACATGGTGCTGTGCATCCACGGCGAGGTGACCGACGCCGACGTGGACGTGTTCGACAGGGAGCGGGTCTTTGTGGACCGCACGCTGGCTCCACTCGTCGCCGAGCACCCCGGTCTGCGCATCGTCGTAGAACACATCACGACGAAGGAGGCGGCGCAGTTCGTCACAGACGCGCGCGACGGTGTCGGTGCGACCGTTACGCCGCAGCATCTGCTCGTCAACCGCAACGCGATGCTGGTGGGCGGGATCCGCCCTCACTACTACTGTCTGCCCATCCTCAAACGCGAGGAGGATCGGTGTGCGCTGGTCACCGCCGCCACCTCCGGCAGCACAAAGTTTTTCCTCGGTACGGACAGCGCGCCGCACGCGCTGCACACCAAAGAGGCAGAGTGCGGATGCGCCGGTTGTTTCACGGCTGTCAGCGCGCTTGAGCTCTACGCAGAGGCGTTTGAAGCCGCCGGGGCCCTGCAGCGGCTGGAGGGCTTTGCCAGCCTGCACGGCCCGGCATTCTACCGGCTGCCTGTGAACGAGGCGCGGGTCACGCTCGTCCGGCGTCCGTTTGAGATCCCCAGCGAGTGGGCACTCGCCGACACGGTGGTGCGTCCGTGGCGCGGCGGGACCCACACAGCGTGGTCCTTCCTGCGGTCGGAGGCGGCGCAGTGAAGGCC
>CALBXO010000789.1 GCA_937890335.1 uncultured Pseudomonadota bacterium
AGATTCATGGAGGCACCCGAGGAGGAGTGAACGCTGTCGCGCTGGTCCATTGGACGTGGCCAGACGGGAACCTCACCGGTGTCGGCCAGCGCCAACTGCCCGCGCCGCGAACCGAACACAAGATGGCGGTCGATCCCGACGGCGGCTACCTCCTCTTTGGCGGCCGCGCGGTGCAAGACGCCCTCGGGGACACCTGGACGTGGGGCGATGGATGGACGCAGTTGGCACCGGACCCCGCACCCAGCCCTCGTTGGGGCCACGGCCTCGTGCATGTGCCAGACAGTAACGAAGTCATTCTGTTGGGCGGCGCAAACCCCGACGGCCCGCTGTCCGACATGTGGCGATTTGACGGCAATGCCTGGTCCCAACTGACACCCCCGCCGCCCAACCCTCCCGCCGGCGAAATCACACTCACCTGGGACGGAGAGCGCGTCGTAGCCGTCGCAGCCACCGGCACATGGACCTGGGACGGCGACAGGTGGAGCCGCCAATCGGGTCCCCTGCCGGCCTGGGACCTGGCCGGTTTCATCGTCGGTGACCCAAGGCACGGGCGCACCCTGGCCGCGACTCCATCCGGATTTGGTCCGTGGAATTGGCACGTCTTCGGCGGCCTGGCGTGGACTGAGCTGGAGGAGGAGGGGACGCCCCTGACGGCTACTCGGTACGCGGGCAGCTACGATCGAAGCAGACGCCGGACGGTGGTGCTCTCGCTCGACGGGCAACGGGTGGTCCGCGTCTCTGCAATGACCGGTGCGGACCTCGACGATGTCTCCACATCGGGGCCGGTGCCCGCCAGCTTCGGCACCGTGCTTCCCGCGGCGGAGGGCTTGGCCGTGTTCACCACGGACTTCAGCGAGCTGTGGACTCTGGAGCTGGCCAACTCGGCCCCGCGGCTCGACCCCATCCCAGACCGAAGCGTGGAGACGGATCGCGCCGTGCGCGTTGCTGTCTCGGCCCATGACCCCGATGCCGACCCGCTAGAACTCTCGTTCACCGGGCCCCTGGGCGCCTCCTTGGAAGGGATGACATTGTTCTGGACGCCCACCGTAGACGATGTCGGGCGCCACTCGATCACCATTCGCGCTTCCGACGGGGAGGCGGTGACGGCCGAGACTTTTGCCATTGACGTCGGGCGGCCGTTCAACCAGCCACCCAACGTGCGCCCAGTTGTCGCCAATCTGACGGAGGACAGCCCCGGCGAGGTGACCCTGCTGGGGTCGGACCCCGAGGGCCTCCCGGTCACCTACACCATCCTCTCAGGACCGCGGTCCGGGAGCGCGGGCCTGGCGGGCGCGACAGTCTCCTACTCACCCAACGCCGACTTCTTTGGCGAAGACTCATTCACGTACGTGGCACACGATGATGAGACCACGAGCTTGCCGGGCCTTGCCCTGATCCACGTCGCCCCCAGGCCCGACGCGCCCCAGGCCCACGACCACACTCTCTCTGTGCTGGAAGACCATGCGCAGAGTCTGCGACTGAGCGGATCGGATGTAGATCTCGAGCCTCTGGAGTGGCGGGTGACCACCATGCCGGCACACGGACGCGTGCGCCTGGTGGGCAACACAGCCACCTACGAGCCAAACATCAATTTCGTCGGGGCTGACGTGTTTGGGTTCGTCGTCACCGACGGCCAATTGACCACGGGGGAGTACTTCGTCCGTATCCAGGTCGCATCCAGTCCCGACGCACCGGTGGCGCTGGATGCTGTCGCGACAACGCTGGAGGACACTGCCGTCGAGATCTCGCTGACCGGGTTCGACCCCGACGGCGACGACCTCACCTTCACCGTATCCCGGTCGCCTCGACATGGAGCGGTGGCCGTCGATGGGTCCCGGGCGCTGTACACGCCCTCCGCAAACCACCACGGCGTGGATGACTTCCTGTTCGTGGCCTCCGACGGACGCTCGACCAGCCCGCCAGCGACGGCCGCCATCGAGGTGGTTCCCGTCAATGACGAACCGCTGGCGCTGCCTGTGGCAGGCTCGACGTCCGGCGGGCGAGCCGTAATACCGCTGATTTGCAGCGACGCCGATGGGGATCGGCTGACGTACCAGGTCGCCACGCAACCCTCGGCGGGTGACGCCCAGATCGTGGGGGACCAGCTGGTCTACGCCGCGGGTCGCGGCGCAGAGGGGGCGGACGTCTTCTCCTACGCGTGCAGCGACGGGCAAACCACGAGTCCGCCTGCCCGGGTTCACATCGATCTGCCCGCCGGCGCCGGGGTGGAGCTGCTGCCCGACTCCAGCGCGATCACCCAGGAAGACGAGTCCGTTCTCATTTCCGTCACGCCGCCTCCAGGTTACCGGCTCGAGATCGTCACCCAGCCACGAGGCGACGCCGCAGTGACCGAATCGGGCATCGAGTACGAGCCCCTCCCGGACGATCACGGTACGGACCGCTTCGCAATCCTGGCCCGCGGCCACATAGGGGTCACCAACCTCGCGTGGGTGACCGTCGTCGTGGAACCCGTGCCCGACGTGCCCGTTGCACACGCGGTCGTACTCCACCTGCGCGAAGACACTGAGGCATCGGCAACGCTGCGAGCATCCGACGCGGACGGCGACAGCCTGCAGTGGCGTTTGGTGGAGCCCCCCCAGGACGGCCAGGCCCGCGTGTCCGAGGGGCGCCTTACCTACACCCCGGCCCCGAATTGGTCCGGCGGGACCCGCGCCGTGGTTGCAGCGGATGATGGCACCGGCCTGTCCGCCACGGCGATCGTTGAAATCCGCGTCGCGGCGCAACCTGACGCCCCAGTGATCGCATTGGTGCAGCCCATCAAGGGACAGTCGGGCGACGTCGTTCTGGCGAGGGTGTCTGTGGAAGACCCAGACGGCGACGCGATAGCAGTTCGCGCTGAAGGCCTGCCTCCAGGCGTCGAGGTTGCGGGTCGCGCCCTGAGAGGCGTATTGCCCACCGTGTCCGCGCCGACATCCTGGTCCGCCCGGCTGATCGCGTCCGACGGCGCCTTCGAATCCACTGCGCCTGTCACGTTCGTGGTCACTCCGCGGCCAGCGCCCACCGTGTTTGAGCCCCTGGCCAAGGTGACAGCGCAAGTGGGGACCCGGCTTGAGGTGCCGGTCCGCGCATGGAACGGTCGGGATCCCGCCGTCGTCGAATGGGGTGGAACGCCCACCGGCGCCTCGTTCGACGGTTCCACACTCACCTGGCACCCGGTTGCTACCGACATCGGGGTGCACCTGGTCACGTTCCAGGCCGGGGACGTCTCCGCCGATCTCACCATAGAAGTACATCCGGTCGTCGCCTCCGCGGCGGCGAAAGACGGCGGCTGCTCCGTGGCCTCGGACAGCCATGCCCTTCCCTCGCCGTTCGGGTGGGCCCTGGCATTGCTGCTGCTGATTCCACTTCGCCGAAAGACGGCTCTCTCATTCGGGACTCTTGTCCTGGCCATCGCCATCGCAACGCCGACCGCTGCGCAGGACTTCACGGTCCGCGACGCCTCGGTTCTGATGCCGCAGGCAGGCCCCCTGGGCGCGCTGGCCTTCGACAGCGGTCGCGATCGGCTCGTGTTCTTCGGGGGCCTCGACGCCGGCGGAACTCCCATGGATGAGCTCTGGGAGTTCGACGGAAACAACTGGTTGCGCATTGCCGCACAAGACCCCTGGCCTGAACCGCTCTCCGGATATGCTGCCTACGACCCCGTGGGACAACGGACCCTGGTGTTGGGGCGCGGCAGTAGCAGCCGCGACCCGGCCTATCTGTGGGCGTGGGACGGCGATGACTGGGAGCTCCTTTGGCAATCCGATGACGACGAGCCCCAATTCAGGGCCACGGCGCCATTGCGCTACGACATGGACACCGGCCGGGTCATCGTCTCTGGAGCGCAAGTGTGGGAATGGGATCGCGATGCGGGCTGGATCGCCGGCGCGGGCCCGACCCACGCTCGAGCCGTGTTCGATCCTGAGCGTGAAGCGGTCGTGTATCTCCGGGAGAAACAACTCTACGAGTGGCGCGACGGCGAGGGGCAGCTTCTGGATGACCGCCTGTACGCCCATCTGACGCACATGCCCGGCCGCGGCGTCCTCCTGACCACGGGCATCGACGCCGTCAGAGTCCTCCCGTCCCTCTCCGATACCACCCTCCCGACCGCTGTCTCCGGCAGTCGCCCGTCTCATCTGCTGGCGGCGGCCACGGCCTACGATTCGGCGCGGCAGCGATGGGTATTCGTCAACGGCGGTAGCCGCCACGGGCCGTCCATGTGGGCGTTCGATGGCGACGGCTGGACCAACCTGGTCGGCGATCCGACTCCGGAGCCTCCCAGGGTCCGCGGACACGCCATCGTGGCCACGGACTGGGGAATTGTGGCCTACGGCGGCATCGACAGTGACGACCAGCCCTTGACCGACACCTGGATCTGGACCGACGGCAACTGGCAGCTGATCACGGCGGACGGACCACCACCTCGTGTGGAGGCATCGCTCGCGTGGAGTCCAACAACCCAGACGGTGGTGCTGTTTGGTGGCGACGACCCCGAAAACGGCCAGCATCGTGGTGACACATGGGTCTTCGATGGGGTGAACTGGACCGAGCACATCGTGGAGCCATCCCCCGCAGCCCGCGCGGGCGCCGGACTGGGCTTCGACGAGAGCTCGGACACGCTCCTGCTGGTGGACGGGCGAACCGGAGACTCCAACTCCGCGCCACAAGCCCTCTGGTCCTGGGACGGCGCCCAGTGGAGCGCGCTCGGGGATCTACCCTGGTCGTTCCGACACCGGTTCGTGCGCAGCGTGGAGACTCCCCAAGGGCTGGAAGTCGTCACAACGACTGGCAGCTATCGCTGGTCGGACGGCTGGGCCGCACTGGACCGGGTTGGGCAGGCGCCTCCATGGGGAGTTTCCGGCGGGACCGCCTGGGCTCCGCCCCTGGACGTGTCGGTACACGCTGTTGCCGACGACCCCTTCATGTTGACCGCCAACGACGCCGCGTGGATGAGCAGCGACATGTTTTCGTTCTTGGAGCCCACGCCCACATCTGGATCCACGCT
>CALBXO010000790.1 GCA_937890335.1 uncultured Pseudomonadota bacterium
GACCTGAGAGGTTGATGCCAAGCCTCGGGATCTGGTCCATGTAGTTCTCGACGAAGGCAACCTCTTCGGACTCATCGTTCAGAATCTCGACGCTGAGGCCCAGCGACTGGAGTTCCTTCACCAGGACCTTGAAGGACTCGGGCACACCTGGGTCCATGGTGTTCTCGCCCTTGACGATGGATTCGTACGTTTTCACACGTCCGACCACGTCATCCGACTTCACAGTCAGCATCTCCTGCAGGATGTGTGCGGCGCCGTAGGCTTCAAGCGCCCACACTTCCATCTCACCGAACCGCTGACCACCGAACTGCGCTTTACCACCCAGCGGCTGCTGGGTGATGAGCGAGTACGGGCCCGTGGAACGGGCGTGAATCTTATCATCCACGAGGTGGATGAGCTTCAGCATGTAGATGTAACCAACCGTGACTGGCTGATCGAACGGTTCACCCGTGCGGCCGTCGTAGACCGTCTGCTTGCCCCAGATGGGCGGAGCGGTGTTGGTCTGATCCGCTACATCCTTGATGCGCTTCTCGAAGTTCTCGTCCGTCAGGCGGCGGACGTTCTTCTCGCCCATGCCTTCGAGCCAGAGGGTGAGGCCGGCGCGGCGGGCGGTACCCGGCTCGCCGGTGCGCAGCACCTCGTCCGGGTCGAAGTCGCCCTCGCGGAGGTAGTTCTCCATCGCATCGAGATCGACGCGTTGGCCGACCTCGGTGTCGACGGAGGAGAGCGCTTGCTCTGTTTCGACGGCACCGGACTGGATGGCGACCCAGGCGCGGCAGAGCGCGTCTTCGATTTCCAGCTCGCTGGCGCCATCGAACACCGGGGTGACCGCACGCCAGCCGAGCGTTGAGGCCGCCCAGCCGAGGTGCGTCTCCAGGATCTGGCCGATGTTCATGCGGGACGGCACACCGATGGGGTTCAGGACGATCTCGACGGCGCGGCCGTCATCGAGGTAGGGCATGTCCTCGACGGGCATGAGCCTTGAGACGACGCCCTTGTTGCCGTGGCGGCCGGCCATCTTGTCGCCGGAGACGATTTTGCGCTTCTGTGCGACGGCCACGCGGACCATCTTGTTCACATCGGCGGACAGGTCGTCACCGGCGTCGCGACTGAAGACGCGTACGTCGATCACCTTGCCGCGCTCGCCGTGCGGGACGCGGAGGCTGGTGTCTTTCACCTCGCGGGCCTTCTCACCGAAGATCGCGCGAAGCAGTTTCTCTTCCGGCGTCAGCTCGGTCTCGCCCTTGGGCGTGATTTTGCCGACGAGGATGTCGCCTTCGCGTACTTCCGCGCCGACGCGGATGATGCCCTCTTCGTCGAGGTCGCGCAGTGCTTCCTCGCCGACGTTCGGGATGTCGCGGGTGATTTCCTCAGGTCCGAGCTTGGTGTCGAGGGCCTCGACTTCGTACTTCTCCATGTGGATGGAGGTGAAGCGGTCTTCGCGGACGGTCGATTCAGAGAGGATGATTGCATCCTCGAAGTTGAGGCCTTCCCACGACATGAACGCCACGAGGAGGGACTGGCCGAGCGCCAGTTCCCCGTCCTGGGTGCAGGACGAGTCAGCCAGTGCCTGACCACGCGCCACACGGTCGCCCATCATCACGATGGGGCGCTGGTTGATACAGGTGCCCTGGTTGGAGCGAACGAACTTGAGGAGCGGGTAGCTCTGCTCGCGGCCGCTGTCGTACTTAAGGCGGATGAAGTTGGCGTTGGCGCCGACGATCTCACCGTCTTCTTCAGCGTGCAGTACCTGGCCGGAGTCCGCCGCGGCGGGCAGCTCCATCCCGGTACCGACCAACGGCACTTCTGGCCGCAGCAACGGCACTGCCTGCCGCTGCATGTTGGCGCCCATCAGTGCGCGGTTTGCGTCATCGTGCTCCAGGAATGGAATCATCGCCGCAGCGACAGACACGATCTGCTTGGGCGACACGTCGACGTAGTCGATTTCGACCGAGGGGACCATCTCGAACTTGTCTCCGTGGCGAACTTCCACGCGGGTCGCGAGGATGTTCCCGGATTCGCCCACGGCGGTCTTCGCCTGAGCGATTCGGAACTGCTCTTCTTCGTGCGCATCCAGGTAGACCGTTTCGGTGGAAGCGAACGGAGCCAGCGGAATCATGTCCTCAGCGGAGTCGCCCAGTGCGCGAGCGAGGTCCTCGTCGATCAGCGTGTCGGCCGCAGCGATCAACTTGCCGCTGCCGGTCTTCACTTCGGCGGACAGGAAGTGGCCCTCGAGTTGGCGGTTGTTGCCCTTCGGCAACTCGTGGACCGCGACGCGGTACGGGGTCTCGATGAAACCGAAGTCGTTGACGACGCCGTAGGAGGCGAGGCTGCCGATCAGGCCGATGTTCGGACCCTCAGGGGTCTCAATCGGGCAGATCCGGCCGTAATGGCTGGAGTGCACATCGCGAACATCGAAGCCGGCACGGTCACGCGAGAGGCCACCGGGGCCAAGGGCGGAGAGCTTCCGCTTGTGCGCGATTTCGGACAGCGGGTTGACCTGGTCCATGAACTGCGAGAGCTGCGAACCGCCGAAGAACTCCTTCATGGAGGCGACGACCGGCCGGATGTTGACCAGCGCGGACGGCGTTGCTTCTTCCGGGTCGGTGATGGTCATGCGCTCTCGGACGACGCGCTCCATGCGGAGCATGCCGACGCGGAACTGGTTCTGCATCAGCTCGCCGACGGACCGGATCCGGCGGTTGCCGAGGTGGTCGATGTCGTCGGGCGTGCCCTTGCCGTTGTTGATGTCCCAGATCTTGCGAATGATCGCGATCAGGTCTTCGCGGCGGAGCGTGCGGGTCTCGGGCGAGTCCAAGAGCACCAAGCGCTTGTTCAGCTTGTAGCGGCCGACCTTGCCGAGGTCGTAGCGACGGTCCGTGAAGAACAGGGTCTCCAGCAGTGCCTTGGCGTTGTCCGCCGTTGGCGGGTCGCCGGGGCGCAGCCGCCGGTAGAACTCTTCGAGTGCTTCCGCCTGGTTGGTGGTCGCGTCCTTCGCCAGCGTGGCCTCGAGGAACGAGTGGTCCTCGTTGGTGTCGACGTCGGTAAGGATGGCGCGGACGCGCTCGTCCGTACCGAGCTCGTCCATGGACAAGCCTTCTTCTTGGTCGATCGCGCGGAGGAGCACGGTCACCGGGATCCGGCGCTTGCGGTCCACTTTCACGGAAATCAGGTCCTTGGCAGAGGTTTCAAACTCCAGCCAGGCGCCACGGTTCGGGATCAACTTGGCGGCAACGAGCTGCCGGCCGGTTGCCGGGTCGGTCGTTCCGGTGAAGTAGACACCGGGCGAACGCACGAGCTGCGACACGACGACGCGCTCTGAGCCGTTGATGATGAATGTGCCGTGGTCCGTCATGAGCGGGATGTCGCCCATGAACAGTTCTTGCTCTTTTACCTCGCCGGTCTCTTTGACCAGCAGCTCCACGCGGACGCGCATGGGAGCGGCGTAGGTGCGCTCGCGGTCGCGCGACTCGCCCTCGTTGTACTTGGGATCCTCGAACCGATAATCGCCGAAGCGCAATTCCATGCGACTTCCGGTGAAGTCATCGATTGGCGAAATCTCATCGAACAGCTCGCGGAGCCCTTCCCGCAAGAAGCGGTCGTAGGAGCGGCGAGGCATTTCGATCAGGTTCGGCATGTCCAGTACATGCGTCGCCTGTCCGAACTGTCTCACCAGGCTTGGTACTCGGCGGTTGGAACGAACGATTCGGCGGTTCGTCGTGGTCAAGGACATCCCCTTCACGGCCTGCAGGCGTCTGTATTGGGGTCCGGCACGCCAGACATTGCTGGCATTTCGATGGTGACTGCTGGGGTGTACACTTGGCGATGTCGCATCGCTTTAGAGTGCACACACGAAAAACCCCCGCCGACTAACGCCGCCGAGGAACTCCAGTTGTCAGATCGAAAAATATAGACCGCGCCCCACGCTCGTTTGAGTCTATACGGCGGGCGGCGGATTCACAACCATATGCCCGCAAATTTTTTTCGTCAATACGGAAACCCGTATCAACTCGCCGTTCGGCCCGTACCGGGCCTCACTCTATAACTTCAATTACCGCCAATCGCAGGGACCGCTGATGGTGAACGCACTCCCACCCGATCCGCCCGATTTCGACGAGTCCGAGGACGAGCCGACGATTTTCGATGACATTCGAATCGTTGACTTCACGAGTGGGATCGCCGGTCCGTACGCGACGATGTTCCTGGCCGACCACGGCGCCGACGTGATCAAGGTTGAATCCCCCGGCGGCGATCCGTATCGGGTGTCGCCGGGCTTCGAGACCTTCAATCGAGGTAAGCGGTCGGTGGTGCTGGATCCGACGAGCGACTCTGGTCGCAACCGCACACAGTTTCTTGCGCGCTCGGCAGACGTTGTGGTGGTCGATGTGCCGGAGGGGCGCGCCATGGCGCGTGGCCTGGACGAGGCGGCGCTGCGTGAGGCCAATCCTTCGCTGATTTACGTGACGATGCCGCCGTTCGGTGAACGCGGTCCATTCGTCGACCGTCCGTCCTCGCCGGCGTTGATCGCGGCGGTCAGCGGGATCATGGCGGACCAGGCGTCCTACTCGGGTGACCCGACCTACCTGGTGCTGCCGCTGGCGAGCTACGGCAGCGCGGCGATGGGAGCGGCGGCGATTGCGGGCGGTCTCTACGCCCGGGAGCGCTGGGGGCTGGGGCAACGACTCGAGGTGTCGCAGCTTGCCGGCGCGGCCGCACTGCAAATCGGTGGGGTGACATCTGACCAGGTGCCAGCGCTGCCGGGCGGGCCGTCGCCGATGGGCTCGAAGGGCTTCATCCCGGTCTACCGGCTCTTTCAGGCGGGCGATGACCTCTGGTTCTTCGTCGCCTGTGGGACGCCAGACTTCTTCAACCGGCTGCTGATCGCGTTCGGTCAGGCGGAGCTGGCGGGCGACCCACGCGTAGAGGGCGCTCCGTGGGGACTGATTTCAGAGGAGTCGCGCGAACTGCTGGTGCCGCTGTTGGAGGACGCGTTCAGATCACAGAAT
>CALBXO010000791.1 GCA_937890335.1 uncultured Pseudomonadota bacterium
CCCGACGGCGGCGTGGCAGCCACCGAGAAACAGGGAGGCTGCGATGACCGCGAGCGCGAGTGAGCTTCGCATGGAGGACACTCCGGTTCAGCGCTGAAGGTCCAGCAGTTTGGCCGCGACCCAGCGTGCTGTCTGCGTCGCTCGTGTGAGGTCGGAGTTTGTCACTGCGATGATTTGGGTTTCGCCACTTCGCGGCACCAGCAATTGGGCCACCGAAGTCTGTTCAAGCTGCAACTGCATCAGCACGGCGGGCGTTTGCTCACCGATGGTGACGCGCTCGTGGGTCACGAGCATGGCCTTCATCTGCGTGGCGATATTGGCGACGTAGTCTCCGCACGCGGCCTCGTCCGCCAGGTCTGGCGCCTGCTCGACCAGGTGCGCGATGGTCAGCGCGTCGTCGCCTCGCATGAAGCCGCGACCCTTGACCACAGACCAGCCGCCCATCGGAAGCGCAAGGTCCTTGGCCACCAGGACGTACCCCTCGGGAAGCTCTCGTTTCCGCCTGCCGATGAGCATGAGTACAACGCCCAATGTGATGAGAAAGCCGCTGAACGCGATCTGCCAGACGCTGGTCTCGTCGGCCGTGCCCATGAAGGCGTACAGGCCGAGGGTGACGAGCCCCAAGACCCCGAAGAACGCTAGAGCTCGGCCAACTGTCCGCATCCGGGGACCATCCGCCAGTGGCGCGCCGCAGTCAATCCATCGGGCGTGGGTGTCCGGTTTTGGCCTTGCGCAGCGCCTTGGGCGGTGCCACCTTGCGGCTCGTCATGGCAGACAGAAACCACATCGTTGCCCAATTGGGGCCCACAAACACTGGGAAGACGCACCGGGCCATTGAGCGGATGCTCGAGCTGGACTCGGGGGTCATGGGTCTGCCATTGCGGCTGCTCGCCAGGGAGGTGTACGACCGGGTCCGCGGGCGCGTGGGCGACGGCGCGGTGGCGCTGGTTACCGGTGAGGAGCGCATCGAGCCGCGGGGCGCGCGGTACTTCATCTGCACCGTGGAGTCGATGCCCGTGCATCGCACGGTGGACTTTGTGGCAGTGGACGAGATCCAGCTGGCCTCACACCGGGAGCGCGGCCACGTCTTCACCGACCGTCTTCTCAACGCGCGCGGGCGCGAGGAGACCTGGTTTCTGGGGTCCGACACCATGCGCGATGTGGTTCGGACGGTGGCGCCCACGGCAGAGATTGTGACGCGAACCCGGCTGTCCAGGCTGCGGTATGAGCCGCCGCGCAGCCTGGCGGGTCTGCCCGCGCGGACGGCGCTGGTGGCGTTCTCCGTGGCGCATGTGTACGAGCTGGCCGACCGTGTGCGGGCGGCCAAGGGCGGCGCGGCCGTGGTGGTGGGGGCGTTGTCGCCCAAGGCCCGCAACGCCCAGGTGGAGCTGTACCAGTCGGGGGATGTGAGCCATCTGGTGGCGACGGACGCCATAGGTATGGGGCTGAATCTGGACATCCAACACGTCTTCTTTGGCGCTGTGTCCAAGTACGACGGACAGACGGTGCGCCGGCTCTACCCGGGGGAGATGGGTCAGGTCGCCGGGCGGGCCGGGCGCTTCAAGGCCGACGGCGAATTTGGCGTGACGCGGGAGGTGGCGGCCCGCGAGACGCTCTCCGCGCGTTTGATCGAGGCGGTGGAGACCCAACGGTTTGAGCCGGTTCGGCGAATCTACTACCGCAACGACGCACTGGATTTTGAGTCGCCGCAGTCCTTGCGGGCGTCGTTGCGGCGGCGACCTCCCTACGGATTCATGCGTCAGCCCGGACAGCTTGGGGACGAGCGCGCGCTGGAGCTGTTGTTGCGCCAGCCGGAGATCGCGCGGACGGTCGCGCACAGCCCCGCGCGCCTGGCGCTGTTGTGGGAGGTGTGCCGCGTCCCCGATTTTCGCCAATCGGCCCAGGGGGCGCACGTCCGGCTGTTGGCACAGCTGTTCGGGCAGCTCACGTCCGTCTCCGGGCGGATCGACTCCGACTGGATCGAGGGCCGCCTGCGAGATCTGGAGCGCCCAGACGGTTCCCTGGACGTCATGATGCAGCGCGTCGCCTTCAACCGGACCTGGGCGTACCTGGCGCATCGGCGGGATTGGGTGACCAATCCGGAGGGCCTGCGCGAGCGGGTCCTGGCGTTGGAGGAGCAGCTCAGCGGCGCGTTGCACGAGCAGCTCACCGACCACTTTGTGGAAGGGCGGACCCACGTCGGGGTGGTCCGTCCGATCCCACAGGATGTCTTCCTCGAGGACGACGTCGTGGTGTCCCGCTCCGTGACGCTGGGGACGATGCGCAACCTGAGCTTTGTACCGACCCCCGAGGCAGCGGTTTGGTTTGGGTCGAGCTCCGTACGGCGGCACGGGCGCCGTGCGTGCGCGGCGGAGGCGCAAGCGCGCGCGCTGCGGTTTGTGGACGCGCCGGCCTCCGACATTTCCATCACCGACGAGCTGCAGCTCGCGTGGGAGGGGCAGGCTGTGGCGCGGCTGGTGCGAGGCAAGCGGCTGGACGGCCCCGATGTGGCCCTGCTGCCGCTGGATCTCCTGGAGGAAAAGGTCCGCTCGCAAGTGCGCGCGCGGGCGCTGCATTGGATTCAGTCTGAGCGCGGTCGTTTGTTCGGGCCGCTCGAGCCTGACGACGTCCGAGGTCCGCTTCGGGGGCTCTTGTACCTGCTGGTGAGCCACCTCGGCGTGGTCCCCCGTCGGGACGCTGAGTCGTTGGTCCGTGCTCTGGACGGGGCCGATCGCAAGCGGCTGGGGAAGATGAACGTCCGACTGGGCGCGAAGTTTGTCTACGCGCGAGACCTGCTCAAGACGGGCGCCCAGCCTTTCCGCGCCGCCGCGCTCACGGTGTGGGAGGGGGAGCGTGACCTTCCAGTTCTGCCGGACGCCGCCGTGGCCCCGCGCACGTCGTGGAGCAGCCGGTTCGCACACGGATTGGGGTATCCGCGGTACGGGAAACGCTGCGTGCGCGTCGATCTCGTGGAGCGGGTGGCGGTCTTTTTGCGCAAGCACGTCCCCTCCAAGGGCACTGTGGCGTTGCCGCCCGAGCCGATGAATTGGCTCGGCTGCGCACCCGGGGAGTGGGAGGCCGTCGTTGTGGCGCTGGGCTACGACGTCGGGGCGGAG
>CALBXO010000792.1 GCA_937890335.1 uncultured Pseudomonadota bacterium
CCAGACGCCGGGGCCCCCGAGGCGGCCGCCGCGTCCGCGCCCGCTGCGACGCCCGACGCCGGCGGCGATGACAGCGCCGCCGCACCCGGTTTGCTGCCGTCGCCCGACTTCAAGCTCAAGGGTCCCGATTTCAAGGCCCCGTCGTCGAATCCGTCCGACGACAGCGACAAGCCCAAGCTCATCGACCTCGATCTCAAGAAGGAGTGACGTGGGCCAGCGGCGCACCGCCTCGGTCGTGCTGCCGACGCCGCGCTCAGCGTGGACGGACGGCACTGTATACGGGCTGGGTGATCCGCTGGATGACGCGCTCATCCTGAACCGCCCGCTGTCCGATTGGCGCGGCGCCCCCGCGCTCGGGGAGCCTGGCACGGAGGTTCGAGGCCCCGTGTTTGTCTGGGGCGCCGATGTATGGGCGTCGCCCGGCATGCTCGCCGGGCTGGAGGCGGCGGGTGCGGATCGCCCCACGCCGGTTCGACTGGTTCGCGCTGCGGACGGGCCGGGCGCCACGGCCGACCCCCTCGGACGCCTGCCTCGCCGCGACGGCAAGATCCTTTTTGATCTTTGGTATGTGCCCCAGGGGTGCACGGTGTCCCTTGGCGACGGGGTGCCCGCGGCGCTGGAAGAGGCTGAGCCAGTCGATGTGGAGACCAAGGTCCACGAGATGGATGTCGCGGCGGACTCCGTGAGCAGCGGTTCGGGCACCGACACGATGAAGTTGAAGTTTGGCAGCGTCGCCGCCGCGCCCGTGGCGCATTGGGTTGAGCTGCAGCGCGCCAACCTGCTCGCCCTCGGGACGCAGGCGCTGGAGCGTGGTCCGGTGGTGGGCGTCGCAGCGCTGGTCTGGGCCGTCATGAAGGCGGTGAGCCTGAACCCGTTTCGGGTGGCCGCCAAGGTCACATCCAAGGGCCGTAAATGCCTGATCCATCCGTCGGCGGTGGTCGAGGCGTGCGTGCTGGGCGACGAGGTGAAGGTGGACGCGGGTGCGATCCTGCGGGGCTGCGTTCTGGGCAACGGGGTCAAGGTCGGACCGCATGCGTTTGGTGAGTTCAGCATCCTGGGTGACCACGCCGAGCTTCAGAAGAAGGCAATCTGTACTGTGAGCGTCGTCTACCCCGGCGCCCGAGTGGGCGGGACGACGCAGCTGAGCGTGATCGGCCGCGACGCACGTTTCAAACTCGGCGCCTACACGACGGATATGAACCCTGGCGGTTCGCCGGTGCGTGTCATGACCCCCGGCGGTCTGATGCCCGTCGACTTTGGCTACCTCGGCTCCTGCATTGGGCACGGAGCGTTTGTCGGGTCCGGGATCTGGATCGCGCCCGGGCGGGCCATCGAGGCCGGCCGTATGATCCTGAGGGACGCGTCGCAGATGGTCATGAAATGAAGCGAATCGAAGAGGTCGTGCGCGCCCTCCGGGACCCTGAGACTGGGTGCCCCTGGGATTTGAAGCAGGACCACGCGTCCATGGCGCCCTACCTCGTCGAGGAGGTCTACGAGGTCCTGGACGCCATTGACGATGCCGACGACGAGGCCCTGCGCGAGGAGCTTGGAGACGTGTTGCTGCAGGTCGTTTTTCACGCCCAGCTTGCGTCCGAGAGGGGAAGTTTTGCCCTTGCAGATGTGGCGGAGACCATCGCGCAGAAGATGGTCGTTCGGCATCCTCACGTCTTCGGCGAGGACTCGGAGGTGGGCGACGCCGCGTGGGTGTTGGAGCAGTGGGAGGCGGGCAAGCGGCGGCGCCGCGCGGAGGCCGGTGCGTCTGTGCTCGCGGGGGTTCCGCGGCAGCTGCCCGGTCTCCAACGGGCCCAGAGGCTGACGAGCAAAGCGGCCGTGGTCGGCTTTGACTGGCCAGACGTCCCCTCTGTCCTGGCAAAGGTGGACGAGGAGCTCGCGGAGGTCCGGGAGGCGTTGGACGCTGGCGACGCGGCGGCCGTGGCCGACGAGATTGGTGACCTTTTGTTCGCGGTCGTGAACCTGGCCAGGAAGTCCGGAATCGATGCGGAACAGGCGCTGCGCGGCACCAACCGGAAGTTCTGCGAGCGCTTCGCGTACATCGAGGCGAGCCTGTCTGCTGCGGGCTCGAGCCCCGAGGCCGCCTCTCTGGACGAGATGGACACTCTGTGGAACGAGGCCAAACGCCGGCGCCCTGGCCGCCCGGTACAAGATTAGCGTGACGCCCTTGCGCGCGCGAGGTATAGTTCCCGCGTGCGTTTCACCCAAACACTGACCCTCGTCACGCTGTTGCTGCTGGCCGGCTCCGACGCGCTCGCACAGGGCGATCTCGAAGACCTGGTGGCCGGAGATGGTCCCAAGAAGGACGCCACCAAGCAGCCCAATGGCAGGCCCGTTCCGCCGGAGGTCGACGAGATTCGGCTCGGTGTACAATGGGGCATCTATCGCGGTGCTACGGGGACCGCCAAGGACGGCCTGCTCGACAAAGAGCTGGACATGGCCCGGCAGCTGGGCATCGACAACCAGCCAGCCCGGGCCATCGCGGTGCTGCTCGCCGCCGAGAGTGCGGCGGCGCAGGGTGACCCGGCGGGCGCTCTCAAGCTCGTGGATCAGGCCGACCGTCTGGCGCCCGAACTTCCTGCCGTCGAGTTTGCGCGGGCCCGTCTGGGCGGTGTTTTTGCCCTCGGAGCCCTGATCGGCGCGTGGGCAGAGGCTTGGGACTTCTTGCCCTCGCGGGTCACGATCATCAACAGCGCCATCGTGACGATCGCGCTGTTGCTGGGGCTGCTCGCGGTTTTTCTCGCCGTCTTGTCTCTGGTTCGTCATCTACGGCTCTTGTCGGGCGATCTGTCGAGACTGCTGCCGGCCGGGGTTTCGTCTCTACAGGTAGGACTCTTCCTGTTGATGGTGATCGTCGGCGCGGGCCTCCTGACGCAGTCACCCCTGGTCAGTATCGTGCTCTCCATCGTGTTGATGGCCGCGTATATGAACTGGTCGGAGCGTGCGGCCGCAGCGCTGGTGCTCGCAGGGCTGGCGATGCTTCCGGATGTGGCGTCCATGGCCAACGCCGGGCTCCAGTTCTCCGGGAGCCAGGCGCAGCGCTACGCGTCCTATGCCCGGTTTGGCTGTCTCGCGGTCTGCCAGGACGAGCTGCAGAAGGCTGGCGAGTCTCCCGACAAGGGGGAAGACCCGCGGTTCGTGCAGGCCCGGTCGTTCTTGTTGGCCACAGCCGCCATTCGGCGTGGCAACCGCGCTGCGTGGCCCGGCGCGAAGGAGCGATTGCTGGCGCTTTCGCAGGATCCGACGGTCGATCGGGAGCTGCACGCGCCCATCCTCAACAACCTGGGAATCGCCCAGGTGCTCGTTGGGGAGGACGACGCGGCCCACAAGACGTTCCAGACCTCATCGCGCCTCCAGCCTGGCGCGTACGACCCTCACCTGAACATCGCGCGGGTGCTGGAGCTGAAAGGCGACGCCAGCGGCGCGGTGAAAGCCCGCGAGGACGCGATCCGTATCGGGTCCGACGCCGCAGCGGAGCGCTCCACGGAGAGTCGCCGCATCGTGTCTCTTTTCTTCAAGACGATGTCCTTGCCCACCTCGCCCCTGTTCGACGCTCACATCCAGGCGTCGAGCAAAGAGCGGGCGCCCACGCTGAGCTTCTGGCGGCAGATTGGAGGACGGCTGAGCCTGGACGCAATGCCCACGATGGCCATGGGCGCCGGCGGCATCTTCGTCGTCCTGATCGTTCTTGGCTTGTTCCTCGGGGCGGCGCGCCGTTGCCCCCAATGCGGCGGAAACATGGTGCCGAAGGACGGGTCCGTGGTGGCCGAGATCGATGGGATCTGCAAGACGTGTTTTGACTGCTACGAAGGTGGCGGCGGCAATGTGCCGTACCACACGCGCGTCCGCCACGATGCCCGCGTCGACCGCTATGGCAACGTGAGCAAGTGGGCCTTCCGCGTCGGCAACGCCGTTGGATTTGGGCTGGGCTCGGCCTTGCGGGGTTCGTACGCGGGGGTCTGGGTCGGGGCGCTGGCGTTGCTCGGGGTGTCCGTCCTGGTGACGACGCCGCCGGCGCTTCCGGACCCGTGGCGCGTGATTCGCCTGTATGACGACGGGCTGGCGACGATCGCGGTGCTGCTGATCGGTGTCAGCGCGATCGCGAGCATCCTGTTGCTGGTGATGGGCAACCCTGAGCGTCGCAAGCAGAGATCGTCGGGCAAGAGCCCTGCACCGCGGCAGGAGGCCCCATGAGCAAGCAGATCGGGCGCCTGAGCGACAGCTCATTGGGCGAGGTCTACCACGATGCGGTCAAGTCGTTCCTGACGGGCTCCATTCGCGTTGAAGCGGAGACAAACCGCGGCAAGGAGACCCTGGTTTTGTCCGTGCGGCAGGGGCGCGTCCTGCAGGTGGACTCGTCCACCCGAGACGAGCGGTGGCGGCTCGGTCGTCTGCTCATCGACGGTGACCTGGTCGGGCAGGGGGACGTGGAGCGCGCCATGGAGCGCGCCCGCAACGAGCGGCGTCCGCTCGGCGCGGTGCTCGTGGAGGAGGGTCGGGTCGACAAGGGCCTGCTCGAGGAGATCCTCCATCTCCAATACAAGGAAGATCTGCACCGCTCCGTCGTCTGGCAAAACGGCGAGTACCGGGTCAATCCGCAAGAGGTCGCCCGCCGCGAGCAGGGTCCGCAGCCGCTTTCACTCAACAACATTGTGCAGACGGGGGTGTGGCAGCGGCAGGAGTGGAGCACAATCCGTGTGCTGGTGCCCACCAACGAGGCCACCTTCGACAAGGCGATCAGTGGTGCCATCGGGGCCGATGTGGCCGAGAAGGGACAGCTGGGCAACCAGGAGCTGCGGATCTTCAGCCTGGTGCATCGGTCTCGTACCGTGCGCGATCTGGTGCCGCTGGCGCGCCTGGAGACGTTTGAGGTCTGCAGATCGCTGGCGCTGTTGGCCCACGCGGGCGTGGTCAAGCTTCACGGCGGGGGCGCTGGCGCCGGCGCCGGTCCGACCCGGAAGAAGCTGACGCACGGGGCGATGGGCCATGTGGCGACCGCCCTGCTCATCCTGATGGCGCTGGGACTCGGGCTGGGTACGTGGATGACGGCGACCCCGGAGGACGGCGACAGGTCCGTCTCTACCCTCGACCCCTGGCGCGAGTCGCTGACCAAGAGCCAGATGGGCCGCATTCAGAACGCGTTGTCCGTGTACCGCGAGCGACACGGTGACTATCCGGCGCGGCTGGCGGTGCTATGTGAGGACGGGATTCTGGAGACGCGGGACCTGACCTACCCCGGCTTTGAGCGCCCGTATACGTACAGGAGCTTTGAGGACCGTTACCTGCTGGTTCGGCCCAAGCACTAGCTGCGCGCGCGCGCGCGAGCGTGGATTCTCCCTTCCCTTGCCACGCTCCGGGACTTACCATCGGAGCCTGTCCCTTGTTGTCGTTCGTCGTTGCTGTCGGGTACAGACTTGTGGCCCGGCAGACGTACGTCCGTCGTCGACGGGCTTGGTGAGGATGAATGGAAACAAGGACACTCGAGTTTGAAGACCACCAGGTCGCCGGTTTCGTCTACGGGCGCGGCGACGAGAACCTCAGAGCGTTGGAGACGGCGCTGGGGATTCAGGTTAGCGCGCGCGGAACCGTCGTCACGTTACGGGGATCTGACGAGGCGTCGCGGCTGGCCAGCAGCGTGTTGGTGCAGCTGTACGACCTGGTCGCTGGGGGGCATCCGGTGGCGCCCTCGGACGTGGAGCGGTCTGTGCGGATTCTTCAGGATCAGCCGGATCTGAAGATCGGCAGCGTCTTCCTGGACAAGATCTTCACGACGAACACGGGCCGGAATCTGGCCCCCAAGGGACTCAATCAGAAGCGCTACGTGGACGCGATCCGGACCGATGACATCGTGTTTGGAGTGGGTCCCGCGGGCACCGGAAAGACGTACCTGGCGATGGCGATGGCCCTTGGAGCGCTGCAGCGCAAAGAGGTCAAACGGGTGGTGCTGACGCGTCCCGCGGTGGAGGCCGGCGAGAAGCTCGGTTTTCTCCCAGGCGATCTGTTTGACAAGGTGAGCCCCTACTTGCGCCCCCTCTACGACGCGCTCCACGATATGTTGGACTACGACAAGGCGCAGGCACTGATCGAGCGCAACACGATCGAGGTCGCGCCCTTGGCGTTCATGCGCGGGCGCACGCTCAACAATGCATTTGTGATCCTGGACGAGGCGCAGAACACGACGCGGGCGCAGATGAAGATGTTCCTGACGCGGCTCGGCTTCGATTCGCGGGCGGTGATCACGGGAGACGTCACGCAGATCGACCTGCCGCGCAACGCCGGTTCCGGGCTCGTGGACGCGACCCGTGTGCTCGACGGCGTCGAGGGAATCTCCATCTGCCACTTCACACCGGATGACGTGGTGCGGCACCCGTTGGTGATGAAGATCATCGCGGCGTACGAGCGTTCCGACGCCCGTCGTGAGGAAGAGCGCGAGGCGCGCGAGGCGGTCCGGAACAGCCCGCGAGAGACTTCAGCGTGACGGTTGAGACCACATCCACGGCCGCGATTGCGGGGACGCACTTCCTTGTGGAGTACAGCGGGTGCCGCGCCGCGGTATTGGACGATGTAGATCGCGTGCGTACCTTGCTCACTTCCGCGGCGGAGGCGGCAGGGGCGACGCCCGTGACATCGGCGTTTCACACTTTCCGCCCTCGTGGCGTCACCGGAGTGGTTGTTCTGGCCGAGTCGCACATCTCGATTCATACCTGGCCCGAGTCCGGCTATGCCGCAGTGGACGTGTACACCTGCGGCGCGTGCCTGCCCGAGGAGGCCCACGCTTATCTGCTCGAACATCTCGGCGCGAGCTCGGCCCAGGTGTTGGAAGTTCGGCGTGGCGATCAGCTCGGCGTGACCGCGCAGCGCATCGATCTGGTGGACGGCCGATGATGCCGGGGGAC
>CALBXO010000793.1 GCA_937890335.1 uncultured Pseudomonadota bacterium
GGCTCAGGCTCAGGCTCGGGCTCAGGCTCAGGCTCGGGCTGGTTGCAGAGGACATCCACAAGCAGGTCGGCCCGCGCCAGGCCATACCCGTACCCGTTGTCACGTCCACTGGCCCCACGGTCGTCCGCGGTGTCGGTCAGGGCTTGGCGTGCATCGGACCCCGAGGTCGCCGGGGCACAGCTGAGGGCGAGCGCCAGGACACCGGCGACGTGCGGCGTCGCCATGGAGGTCCCGCTGGCGTACGCGTACCGGTTGTCCGGCCACGTCGAAAGAACGCTGGTTCCCGGCGCGGCGATCTCGATCTGCGACCCGACGTTGGAGTACGACGCGATCCCGCCGTCGGCGTCCAGCGCGGACACCGCGATGGCGGAGCTGTACGCCGCCGGGTAGCTCACCGGACCACCATCGTCGTTGCCCGCGGCCGCCACAACGAGGACACCGTTGTTCCACGCGTAGTTCACGGCGTTGCGCAATGTGTTGGCCGAAGACGGCGACCCCAAGCTCATGGAGATGATGTGCGCGCCGTTGTCGACCGCGTGGTACACGCCCTCCGCGACCACTGAGACGGGGCCCGTGCAGCCGTTGGCGCCCTGGTCGAGGACCTTCACCGGCATGATTGTCACCTGCGCCATCCCCGCGACACCCCGGCTGTTCCCGGTCCTCGCAGCGATGGTGCCCGTGACGTGCGTGCCATGTCCGCAGGCGTCGTCCGGCGTGTTGTCGTTGTGGATGAAATCATAGCCGGCGACAAAGTGGTTCGGCGACAGGTCCGGGTGGCTCGCGTCCACGCCTGTATCCAGGACCGCCACCACAATCTCCCGCGAGCCGAAGCCCTCATTCCAGGCGGATTGGGCGCCCATCATCCGTGGGCCGTACTGCTCCGACCAGTAGGAGTCGTTCGGCGTGGCGACAGCGTCAATTGCAATGTCGTCCTCGACATAGGCCACACCGGGCACCCAGGTGAGCACCTGCCGGAGCTGGTCCACATCCTGTGCGGAGACCACGAGAAAGTCGCCTGCTGGCACGACATTCAAGACCGCGTGCCCCGCAATGGTGGAACCCGGCGCAAGTGTCGGCAGCTGTCCGGGCACAAAGCCCACGACCGCCTGGCCGAACGTGGTGGGCGTCGCATGGGCCACAACGGGCGATGCGACCAGAAGAGTAAAAACGATCAGCTGAAGTCTTGTCCGTGAAAATCGAAGCACGGGTCCCCCCCATTCAGTTATCTGGCACAGTTGACCCCAACGGCCAACCACAGCGCGGCACATATAACTACATGTAGGACAAAACACCACCCCCACCGACAAACAACGTCGATAAATGTCGCGCGCGGTGGAACACGCACCTCTGCAGCGGCGTCTTCGAACTGGCTTGGCCATCGAGTACGACGGGATCTATGCAGGTCGAACGGTTGTCGCCTCGGCTCCTGTCGCGCCGCGGACACCACCGGGGGCGGTAGCCCACCAGCGCGCGTAGGGTGCGAAGGCCGCCTCGGCGGTCAGTTGGGAGCCAGACTCACCGCGAGCGTGTACCAGGCGGTCCCCCCGGGGCGCTTCTTCTGGGACTTGATGAAAAGGATACCGCCGTCGACAAACGGCGCCAGGCCGTACCCGCCAAACCCGTGCGGCTCATTGGAGAGCACGGTCCCAGCCAGGTGGAGCGCGTCCCCGTCCACCACGACAACGGCCGCACTGTGTGTGATGGAGACCCGGTTCTCGATCAGCACAATCTCGCGGACGCCCCCGTCGCAGGACAGCAAGAAGGGCCCCGCCAGCGGACGCCCGCCGGCGCGCACCGTAGACAACAGCTCCCAGGAGCCATCCGCGCCGCGGCCCAACAAGCTCGTCGACCTGCCGCGGAGCCCGCCGACCGAAGTCAGTATGCGGTCGGCGGCGAGGTAGACCGCGGTGGATCCCTCCGGTGCGGGGACGGCAGCGACCTCTCCCGACTCCAGGTCCACCTCACAGAGATCCTCGTGCATGTACTCGCCGCGCAACACCATCACGCGCTCGTGCGTTGGATGCACGGCGCAGCAGTGGGCGCGTCCAGCAAAGGGGTAGGCATTGAACTCGCCGCCGACAAACCAACCGTGTTCAGACCCCTCGTCGCTGCGGCGTGAGGCGGGGATGCGACCGCCCGCGGTGGCCCCGGTGAAGACCCTGTTCGCGAGCGCTTTTCGCGCCCAGGCGGGGAGCGCCTTCTTGGCGTCGGGCGGACGCTTGACGGCTCCGGCGAAGGGACTCAACCGAACCATGTACATCGCAAACCTCCCACCGGCACGCTGACCTGGCCGCACGCATGATGTGGGGGTCGCACCCCAGACTGCCGCGACACGCATGCCCTCGACATAGCCCGATTCGCGCCCGTTCCTCAACCGGCGGCGGATTCGGGCTCCGTGCCCGGTCGCAGGTCAGCGGCGCAGGAGCAGGTTCCAGCCTGACGGACGGCCCGCGGCCATGCAGCCCGAGGTGCCGCGGGCGTGGGGGTCGGCCTCGTCAAAGACGGACTCGTCCTCCTCGGGGTCTGCCCGCTGCGGCTCGACGGGGTCGTCGAGGTCGCCGGGCTCGTCAGGATCTGGGCTCGGACCGTCCTCCTCGTCGCAGTCGGGGATGTCGACGTAGCTGCATTCGTCGCCCTCAGCATCGGCCTCCTGGCGGTCGCTCAACGTCACTGTGGACTCCGAGTTGCCGTCGATGAACAGCTCCAGCGCGACCCTGTGCGGGGCGAACGGGCCTTCTCCGTCGATGGTGCGCTCGATCGTCAATCTTTCGGTGCTCGCCTCCCCCTGTGCCAATTGGTAGGAGGAGACGTCCGAGGCGTAGTGCAGGCGCCAGCCCACGTACGGTGCGATCCCAGCCGGGACGGGCTCGATGACGGCGCGGAGAGTCGCCGACGAGGTGAGTTCGCAATCGGAGGCTGCGCACGTCCCGTCAAGCTCGCGTTCTGCGCAGCAGCCGGACACCGCAATGTCCAGGGAGGCCCATATCTCTACGGACGCATCGGGCAGCTCGATGGGCGTATCGACGAACTCGAATTGCAGGGTCGAGTTGTGCTTCTCGGTCGGTGTCCGCGAGTCCGGGAAGGTGTAGTCATGCTCGATGTGCATGGTGTATGCGACCCCCAGCTCCATCTCCAGGTCGGGGGTCCACACGAACGCCGACGGGCGCCAGGCATCCCCGCGGAAGCCAATCCTGCCGGTGTACACCTGTCCCTCGGGGTCCGTGACGACCACAATCAAACCCCAGCCATGATCCTCGGGACAGTTCCAGCCAGCGGAGAACTCTCCAGCCACCGGCACGCCAAAGCCGTGCGGTACCTCCAGCAGGGTGTCGCCGTCGGCGTACTCGGGAAAGAGCCAACCACACTCGTACGGCGCCTCATCGGCGGACGCCGGGACGCAAAGCAACAGCAGCCCAACAGCTGCGACCAGAATCCAGGTGGTTTTCATGTGGTCGTCCATGGCACGCAACGGCAGCTCCGGCGGTATCACCCGCGCGGTGCGTCACTTGTTCAGAAGGCAACGCCCGTGTTTGCGCGCCGACTTGTCCCGATGAACGTACGACACAAGTCCCGGCTGGCCACCCCACGGTGGCAACTTCGCGTATGCCTCTTGAATACGGCCAAGCCTTGCTGCGAACCTCATCGACCCGCTCTGCGTCATCCTGCGTCACTCTGCGTCAAGCATGTCTGCGCCCGACTCCTACCTTGTGGCTGACCGTTGGGCGGAACCACTGTTGAAGGAGTCGAGACCGATGAAAATGACTGATGTTGGAATGCTGTTGAGCGTGGTTTGTGTGATCGTTGGCCTGTCGGCGTGTGCCGGCGGGGACATCTCTGAGCTGGAGGTGCACGAGGGCGCGAGCAGCACCTCTCGCACCGCTGCCCAGCGCCATGCGCGGGGCGAGGTGCTGGACTGGACCGCGTGCTCGGAGGCGGAGCGGCGCGGCGGCGTCTGTGAGTTCGCCCTCACCGAACGCGTGGGTCGCGCCACGGAGGTGGTGCTGATGACCAATGCTCGCTGCCGGGGCGAGTCGACCTTCTGCCGGGGCGGCCGCCTGGCCCGAGCGCGCATCTCTACCAGCCCTACGCGCGGCGGGGGCATCGCCACAACATACTTCGCGACCACCGGTGACGGCCGGCGCGAAGTTGAGTTGCTGTCCGTGCAGGCGCAACTCGAAGACCGGATCTTCCGGAGCAGTTTGCTCGACCCGGCAGGCCGCCGGCTCGGGAACTTCGATCTCGCAGGTCCCGCGGACGCCTGCACCTTCTGGACGGGCCCCTCGGGCGCAGACTCCGCTGCGGCCGGCGTGGCTGGTGCGCTCGGCCGGTTCCTGCCCGACGCGCTGCTCGGCCGGAAGGTCCTGCGCAGCCGTGACCGTGCCAGGCTGCTGACGGCGTCTCTGTCCGGGCGCTACCTGGACGACGCGCTCTTCGAGCTCCTGCAGCCGCTCCAGTCCCTCGACTGCGCCGTCGCCTCGGAGGAGCAGCCCGGGGCCGCGGACATCCCCACCGACTGCGGCGACTACTACGACGACTCCTGGATCATCACCGACGACGGTGAGCTGTGCCACGTCGAGTACCAGGTCTCCTGTGTGGGTGTCCCCGGCGGCTGCTCCTGTGAGGCCCAGGAGGTCCACCGCGACTGCACAGACGGCACCGACATCCGGGTCCAACCCGAAACCATCTGACGCCCCTCACGAGGAGCACCCAGGAGCGGGGCGGCTCGTAGGTCGCTCCGTTCCAGGTCCAATCCCGCACCAGAGTGCGGACCAACAGCGCACCTCTCTCATCCGTTTCGGGTTCTACGCTAGCGTTGGAACATCTCCCGGATGAGCTCCAGGCACCCCTCCTCCGTCAATGGCTTGGGGCAAAACCCACGCAAGATGCCGTTGGCCCGCGCGCGCGCCTCATCCTCGGGATTCACCGAGGTCGTCAGCATGACCATGACGGCGGCCTGACGGCGCTCCTCGGGGAGCAGGTGGAAGGCCTCCAGAAACTCCCAGCCATCCATTCCAGGCATGTTCAGATCCAGCAAGATCAGGTCTGGCTGGCTCGTCCCATTGCGGAGGCATTCGAGGGCGACCTCTGCCTCCTCGTAGACCTCCACCTGGTGCGCGGCCCCGGCTTTCCGAATCGCGCGCTCATGCAGGTAGTTGTCCGCCGGGTTGTCGTCGATCAGCGCGATGCAGTTCAGCGGTGTCACTCGAGACTCCTCAGCGTGAAGGAAAACGTGGCGCCGTGTCCGACCTCGGACTCCAGTTCAATGGATCCACCATGGAGGGCCACGACCTTGGCGCAGTGGGCCAATCCAATGCCAGATCCCTCGTACCTACCCCGCTTGTGGACCCGTCGGAAGACCTGGAAGACCTTCTCATGGTGCTTCGGATCGATGCCAATCCCGTTGTCCGAAACACGAATCCGCCAGGCGTCCTTCACTTCGGTCGCGTCAATCTCCACGCGTGGCGGTGTGTCGTCGCGGGCAAATTTGATGGCGTTGGAGATCAGGTTCTGAAACAGGATCCGGAGTGCGGAGCGCTTCGCTCGCAGGGTCGGCAACGCCCCGGCGCGCACCACGGCGCCCTTCTCCGCAACGGCGGCGGACATGTCGACAAGGACGTCGTCGAGCACCTCGTTGAGGTTGACCTCTTCCAGTTTGGAGTCGCTCCCGATCCGGCTGTGCTCCAGGAGGTCCGTGACCATCCGACTCATGCGCTCGCCGCTCTGCTCGATGAACATGAGCGCCTTCTGCCCCTCCTCGTCGAGTTGGTCCTTGTACTCCTCGTTGAGCACGCTCGAGAAGCTCCGGATGGTGCGCAGCGGTTCCTGCAGGTCGTGGGAGGTCAGGTAGGCGAATTGTTCGAGTTTCTGGTTGGACCGCGCGAGGTCTTCGGTCCGTTGCGCGACCGTCTCCTCCAGCTGCTTCTCGTGCTCGTGCAGCCGCCGCAAGTACTCCTGGGCCACCGTGATGTCGCGGATGACGCTGTACAGGTAGCCGGTCCCGTTGATCATGACCGGCTTACCGTACACCTCCACCTCGAACTTCCCGCCGGACGACGTGAGCCCGCAGCTCTCGCCCCGAAATGAGCCGGTCCTCTCGAGCTCGGCCTGGAAATCCACAAAGGTCTGGTAGCCATCCGGATGGATGAAGTCCTTGGGGGCCATCCCGAGCATCTGGTCCTTGGTGAAACCGTGCATCTCGCACGCCGCGCGGTTGCATTCCACCAGTCGTCCGTCCGTCGAGTAGATGAAGATTCCCGATGGGTCGGTGTCGAAGATGATGTCAACAAGCTCCAATGCCTCTGACAGATCAGTCGGGCGCAGCCGGATGCTCGAGGCTTCGGTGTTCATCGATCACTCCCAGGGAAAGCAGACGCAGAGCGTACTGTCGCAGACTCCGCAATACGCTTCCAATGTCGCACAATGATCGGCGTCTCGGTTGACCCGCCGTCACTTTGACTGGACAAATGAACACCGGTTCGGTATGCACGAGCCCTCGCGAACTTCTGTCATTCGACGGAGATCCCATGACCATTCTTTTGCATCATCACCCCTGGTCCCGCGCCGCCACGACGGTGTGGGTGCTCGAAGAGATTGGTCAGCCGTACAAGCTGAACACCGTGGACCTGCGGGCCGGCGAGCACCGCGAGGACAAGCACAAGGCGCGCAATCGCATGATGAAGCTGCCGGTGATCGAGGACGGTGATGTGGTCATGGCCGAGTCTGCCGCCATCGGCGTGTACCTGGCCGATCGTTATGCCCTGGGCACCCTGGCGCCGGCGCTGGACGATCCTCGACGCGGGGCCTACCTGCGCTGGTGTTTTTTTGGCCCGAGCGTCATCGAGCCCGCCTGCATGGCCAAGGCGTCGGGGTGGGAGTACAGCGAGAGCTCAGCGGGCTTTGGCACCTACGAGAACATGATCGCCACGTTGGAAGAGGGCCTGGCCGAGGGCCCGTGGCTGCTGGGAGAGCAGTTTACAATGGCCGACGTCATCGTCGGCGCCACCGTCCGCTTCCTCCAACAGTTCAAGATGATCGAGAGCGAGGGCGCGCTCGGCGCCTACGTGGAGCGGCTCAACACTCGCCCTGCGCTGCAGAGGGCCGACGCGAAGAACCAGGCGCTGATTGTGGAGCTGGGACTGGCATGACGGAGCCTCTCGTCACCGTGACCGGCGGATGCCGCTGTGGACGCGTCCGGTACGAGGCCCGCACCGCGGGGTTGCGCAGCGTGGTGTGTGCCTGCCCCGATTGCCAGCGCTCCAGCGGCTCCTTTGTGAGTGTGGCCGTGGCAATCAAGACCGAGCTGTTCCGGATCACCGCAGGAGACGACGCGCTCAAGAGCTACGCGGACACCGGCGAGAGCGGTCAGCCTGTCCACAGGCACTTTTGCGGGGAGTGCGGCTCCCAGCTGTTCGCCAAGCCGGAGAGCTACGCCGAGATCGTCTCCCTCCGCGCGATGACCCTGGATGAGCCTTTCACCGACCCGCCGGCCTTCGGGATCTTCGAGCAGAACATCCCGGCTTGGATCCAGCTGCCTGACGTCACGTTCTACACGGAGTGACCGCCGGGCTCGGCAGACCCCGCTCGCGCAACGGGCCGCGCCTACGCAGGCCGGAACAATGCCGTGAAGTCTTCCTTGCCACGCCCTGCGGCGATCCCTGCGTCCATCGCCGCGGCGATGGCGGGAAGCAACAGCAGGTTCTCGGCGCCAGCGGAGTCGATCATCAGACCGGCGTCCTTGCGCGCCATGGTTGCCTCAAAGCCGACCGGCGCGCTCTCGCTGGACAACACCCGCCGTCCCATTCCGCCCGGCGTCGGCGAGAATGTCTTGAAAAACTCGACGATCTCCTCGGGGGTCACGCCCGTGGCGTTTCCGACTGCAAACGCGTCACTCATCGTCGCCGTGAGCATGAGCAAAACGCTGTTTCCGATGATCTTGACCGCCGCCGCCTTATCCGGCCGCTCACCCAGGTTCTGCACCGTCCCTGTCAGGGTCGACAGGTACGCGGTGAGGGCCTCGGTCTCGGCCTGGGGGCCGGCGATGAGCATCAGGCCGGTGCCCTCGCGTGAGTTGCGCGGTCCCATGAAGACCGGGGCGTGCAGGTAGCGCACTGCGTCCTCCCGAAGGCGCGAAAAGCGCTCGGCTACGCCCGCCGGCAGGTTCGTGCTGTGGTCCAGGATGGGCGTGCCAGCCGGGAGCCCCGGGCGCAGCTGCTCGATCACGGAATCCACGGCCCGGTCGGCAGAGAGGATCAGGTGGACGTAGTCGGCCCCGCGAACCGCGTCCGCGGGGGTCGGCGCGAGCGTCGCCCCGTCATTGACCAACGGCGCACAGCGCTCCGCCGTGCGGTTCCAGACGCGCACCGTGTGCCCCAGGCCGAGCATGCGCTGGGCAAAGCCCGCGCCCAGGAGGCCGGTTCCAAGGACTGCGATTGTAGACATGGTCACTCTCCGTAGTTGCCGCGTGCCTGGCCCCACCGGGGACCTGCGTTCCGGTCAGTGGGTACCACACCAGGCAGATCTTGCCGACCGCGGCGAGATCCGTTACTCGACAGCCGCCACGGCGGTCCAAGCTGGGTCGTGGAGAACTCGAACGGCGGCGCACCGCCACAGTTGAGGCCCGAATGAACGAACCCAAATCTCTGGCGCGCGTAGTTGGCCTTTGGGGCGCCGTTTGGATGGGGCTGGGATCGATTCTCGGCACTGGCGTCTTCGTGAGTCTCGGCATCGCCACCGGTGTCATTGGCTCCGGTATCGTGTTTGCGGTCGCGCTCGCGGCCCTGGTAGCCACCGCCAACGGCCTCTCGAGCGCACAACTGGCCGCTGCGCATCCCGTCAGCGGCGGCACCTACGAGTACGGCCACAAATTCATCCACCCGGCGGCCGGCTTCACGGCCGGCTGGATGTTCCTCGCCGCCAAGAGCGCATCGGCCGCCACCGCGGCCCTCGGGTGCGCGGGCTACCTGCTGCACACGCTCGGCATGTTGGACGACCTCCTGGTCCGCGTGGGCGTTGCGCTCGCTCTCGTCTTGATCCTGACCGCGCTGGTGGCCGGGGGATTGCGGCGCTCCAACCACGCCAACATCGCCATCGTGACGCTCACACTCACCGCGCTCGGCGCCTTTGTGCTCTTTGGTTGGCTCAGCGTCGACACGTCGCTCCTGGGCCAGCGCCTGGGACCGGGCACCTGGCTGGCGGCCCTCGACACACCCGCGTCGCTGCTCCACGCCACGGCCCTGATGTTCGTCGCCTATACCGGCTATGGCCGCATCGCGACGCTGGGGGAAGAGGTCCGCGATCCGGCGAAGACGATCCCCAAGGCCATCATCGCGACGCTCGTGCTCTCGATGGTGCTGTACATCAGCGTGTCCGCCACCGCGGTCGCCGTCGTCGGTGCCGAGTCGTTTGCCGCCTCGACCCGGCAGGTCGCCGCGCCGCTCGAGGTGGTCGCCCGCGCCTTCCGCCATCCGCAGGTGGCCTGGCTCGTCGCCGTCGGCGCGGTCACCGCCATGGCGGGCGTACTCCTCAACCTCCTCCTCGGGCTGAGCCGGGTGCTGCTCGCCATGGCGCGCCGCCGCGAGATGCCCGCCGCGCTCGATCGTGTCAGCCAGTCCACCAGCAGCCCGACGCGCGCCGTCTGGGCCATCGGCGCGTTCATCGCCTGCCTGGTATTGCTGGGCGACATCAAGACAACCTGGTCCTTCAGCGCCTTCACCGTGCTCGTCTACTACGGACTGACCAACCTCGCGGCGCTGCGCCTCCCGCCCGAAGCCCGCCGGTTCCCCCGCTGGGTCTCGGTCGCTGGCCTGGTCAGCTGTTTCGGTCTGGCGTTCTTTGTCGAGTGGCAGATCTGGCTTGCGGGGCTCGGCGTGCTCGCCGTGGGCTGGATCTGGCGCGCCATCGCGCTGCGCATGGCGCCGCGCTGACCGAGTCCCCCAGCCGCTTGCCGTCGGAGCCAGCTCAACCGAGGGACGGTCCCTGCCTGCCCGCTACCCACTCGGAACGGGTTCGAAAGGACCAGGGAACCGGCTCAGCGCCGGCTACGCCAGACGAGCGCGAGCACGACAAACCACAGGCCGTGGACATACCCCCCCGGCGCCACACCGCCGACGCGGCAGCCGCAGCCCCCGGATGAGTCACCCCCGTCCGGACCGGTGCCGTTGTTGCCTCCGTTGTTGCCATTATTGGACCCGTTGTTGCCGTTGTTGGGCCCGTTGTTGCCGTTGTTGGGCCCGTTGTTCCCGTTGTTCGGAGCACCGTTGTTCGGAGCACCGTTGTTGCCGGGCTCTTCGAATCCATCCGGCAAGACGGGCGGTTGCCCTCGGCGCAGCCGCACCTCGACGAGGTAATCGCCGGGTCCGCCGTCGACTTGAAACGTGACGGTCGCGGCGGCGCCGTCGGAGGTCATGGTCAGCCCCTCGGCCCCTTGGAAACCGAGCGCCCGCTGGGGCTCGTCACCGTCAAACGCGTACCAAAGACCGCCGTCGCTCGGGTCCGTCCAGGCCGCCACCAGGCCGTCAGGAACGGCGCTCGCCGCGATCTCAGCGGTGCGCGCCCCCTCCGCCACCAGCGTAACCTCCCCGTCTGCATGAACGGAGATCGTGCCGTCCAGGCCACCCACGACCACTCCGTCTCCGGCGCGGCCCAAGCTGGCGGCGCCATCGGCGACGACCTGGCCGCCAATCACGACCTGGCCGGCGTCCGTGAGGAAGGCGGGGCCTGCCGCTCGCCGGACGGGGGCGTCGGTCTGCACCGTCTCCACCGCGCCGCTCAAGTCGGCGCGCTGGCCCACCCGGTCGGACCCAAACGCCCACCCTCGCGGCAGGACCCAGGTGACCGCGTCGCCGTCAAACCCAAAGTCGTAGGGCAGCCCTTCCAGCTCCCCGAGCATCACCGCATCGGACCAGGTGACGCCGTCGCTCGACGTGGCGTAGCGTACAACGGCGTGCGCGGTCGGATCTCCGAGCTCGGTGATCTCGCCCCACACCGCGACAAGATCCCCGTCCACGCGACCCACCGCGCCACCGACCACGCCGGGCACCTCCGCGATCAGAGCCGGCTCGGGAGCGGCGTACATCAGGCGCAGTCCCCCAGACTCAGCGGCGGTGTAGAGCAAGCCACCGTCGGGTCCCCGCCCAAAAACCCCCGCCCCGTACACCTGATCAACCAGCCGCCCGCCGCGACCCACGAAGACCGTCGGCGGCGCGGAGTCCGGGGTGATGATCTCGCTGCGCTCGCCCGTGGGCGTCAAGGTAAAGACAGGCTCGGTACCGTATTGCTGGTCCACGCGCACGAGGTCGACCTGGAACTCGCGCTCGACCTCGAGACCCAGCCGCAGCCGAACGGCCGCCTGCGCGGAGACCGCCGCCTCCACCCGGCTGATGAACGGCCACCGCTCGTTGCCGAGCGTGATGCGCGCGCCACGAATCTCCCGGTCGGCGGGGCTCGTGAACGCGATGCCTCCCTCGACCCGCAGCCGCGCGCCCAGGCCGCCGTACAAGCCAGCCCCGAGCGCCAGCCGCACCGCGAAGTCCACGTCCTCCACCACGTCCGGTCGAAACTCCTCGCCGGCCAGAAAGTGCGACCGCACAGGCTGAATGGCCATGCCGTCGGTGCCGCCCACCGTTGGTGGCAGCGTCTCCATGCGGACGATCACGTCGCCGCCCACAAGGAAGTCCACGTACGCGCCCACACGAAGGTCCACGTACCCGAGCACGGCGGCGATGGCGGGACCGACACCGGGAATCAGGTTCAGCACGGGCACGATGTTGAACTCGACACGCCCGCTGATGTCCGCCCCCGTCGTCCGGCGAAGGCTGAACTGCCCGAGCGGCGCGCCATCCACGCTGATGTGGTTCACCAGGGAGATCTCGGTGGAGCCGCTCAGCGTGAGCCCGGCGAGCGTCACCGGCACGCGCCCCTTGGCAATCGCGGGCAGCGCAAAGCCGCCCTCCTCCACAAAATCCTGTGACAGCGTCCCCGCCCCCGACATGACGCTGTCGCCCGCCTCCCCGTCTACCGTCAGGCGCAGCCGCGCTCCCACCGTGGGGCCGAGGTTCTCCGGCGCCAGCCCGAGCAGGCCCTGGGTCGGCGTCTCCTGCCCCTCAAAGACGGTGACGTCGATGAAGTAGTCGTAGGTCAGGAAACCCCTGGGGTTGACGTCAATTGCTCCCGTGAAGCCGCTCGGAATCAGCGCGCCGTCGGGGAAAAAGTCCGACACCTGGTAGTTCCCGGCGGAGCCCACCGCGTTGAGCAGGGTCGCCATCCACGGCGGCAGCCCGTACCCGCGCAGCTCCCGCCCCTCCTCGAACGCAAACGGGACGACGGCGGTGGCTCCAGCGCGGGTCAACACGACGGCCACCGGCTCAAAGGCCCCCGCCGGCAGGTCGGACAGCAGGAACGTGCCCGTCCACATCCCGTTCTCGCCGAGCACGCCCCGGCTGTAGGGTATCTCGCCGGCTGGCCCGAATCCGGAGCCGCGGTTCTGCGCTATGCGCTGGATTCGCACCGCCTCCAGGTAGTGCCGCGGTAGATCCAGCTCCTGCACGTCGTCCTCTGTGAAGAACCTGGGGTCAAAGACAAAGACCTCGGTGACCTCGTCCTCCAGGCTGTCAGGGCGCGCCTGCCGCTCAAACGGGAAGTTGTCCCAGCGCAGCGGAATGTTCATCGCGGCCGCGTCCACGGTCCACGTCATCGTGAGGGCACCCCGCGCATTGTCGGGGTCAAAGCCCTGGCTGTCGCCGCTCTTGGTGACGCCCGGCAGGAAGACCCCAAACCGGTCCAGGTCCAGCTGCGCCTGTGGCGCCGGGAGCCGCTCGACATCCACCTCCACGTCCAGGAAATCCACCTGGTTCGGCGTCGGCGTCAGCGTCGTGCGCCACCTGTGAAAGCCGGGGTTGTCAATGTCGATGAGCACCTCGGTCAACTGCGGCAGCGTGAACTCGAACACCCCCTCAGCGGTGGTGGTGCCCGCCGGCACGAGCAGGCGGCCCCGGCTGTTGTACAGCTGGACCCGCGCGCCCTGAAGCGGCGCCCCGTCCCAACGCACCACGCCCGTAACGGCCGCGCCCCGCGTGACCGTGAGGTCGCAGTGGGGGGAGAAGCCCGGCGCCTCGTAGTAGACGGCATTCTGGCTGAGCAGCCAGCCCACCGGAGGGCTCGGGGCAGACGCCTGCCCGAGTGCGATGTCCGCCGGCGTCGTGACCACGCCCGCGTCACCGTAGTCGATCTCCAGGCCCTGGATCTCGGGCCCGTCGGGGAGGAAGGTCCTCACGCGGCAGCCCGGGATGGGGCTCACCACCGTGTCCGGCCCCGCCCAGGTC
>CALBXO010000794.1 GCA_937890335.1 uncultured Pseudomonadota bacterium
CAATCTGGATAACGAAGAACTGTACCACGTCGACCAACCCCGTCCGTGACGGCTGTTCGGGTTGATGCTCTGCTCCTGGTGTTCGTCAACCAGGACACGGAGCGCAGACATGAAGACCCCAGAGCAGCGAGAGCAAGACCTTCGCGACCTGCTGGCCCCCCATCGGGGCAGCGCGCGAGGCTACAAGTACCCGGTCGCGGTGAGGCGGCGCGTGGGCACGTACGTCCGGGACGCGAGGAAGCAGGGCGAGTCCTTGACGGTGCTGAGCCAACGGCTCGAGATGCCCGAGGTCACCCTGGGGCGGTGGTCTGACGTCGCACCGACTGGCGCGGCCATAAAGCCGGTCACCGTTCTCCCGCCTGCAACGAGCGCGGCTCCCGCGCCATGCCCGCAGACGCTTTGCGTCGTCTCGCCGTCGGGATGGAAGATCGAGGGGCTGTCGCGGGCGGAGGCTGTGGCCATCCTGCTGGAAGTTGGACGATGAGCCTCGTGTACGCGCGGACCGCGCCCACGGATCTGCGCAAGGGCTTCAACGGGCTCTATGCCTTGGTGCGCCGAGAACACGGCCGCGAGCCGGCAGTGGGCGAGCGCTTCCTTTTTACCAACCGAAGTCGTTCGACCTGCAAGGTGCTCGAGTGCGACGGCACGGGCATTCGCATCCTGTCCAAGCGGCTGTCCGGCCGTCGGTTCGCCGCTCTCTGGATGCGTGAGCGCGATGGCGGTGTAGAGCTCACCGCGGTGGAGCTGGACCTGTACCTGGCCGGCTGCAAAGAGGTCGGGTACATGGAATTGGTCGGCCCTCGCGCCGCGTCGAATTCGTGATCAAACCTCTTTTCTTGAGGTTCGGAATGTGCTCTCATGCAGGGGATGAAGCTGAGCATCGCCCAGGAGAAGAACCCCGAACGCCTCAAGCAGGTAATCCGCCTCTACGAGGTGGAGAATCGGCAGCTGCACGCAAAACTCCAGGACATCCAGACGGAGCTTGACCGGCTCAAGCAGACCGACTCCAAGAGTCTGCAGCGAGAGTTGGAGCTGCTCCAGCGCCAGGTCAACGACGCGGCGCTCCAGAGCGGCAATGGTGGTTCCCAACGCCGCGGTCGGCGCACGCGGCCTCCAGTTCCACCCGGCAAGAAGCTCAAGCCGGCCGGAGGCCGTCGCACGATACAGACAGAGCTGGAGCTCGAGGTCAGGCATGTCGGGTTCGGTGAGGACGAGATGGTCTGCCCTCACTGTGGTGGCCTGCGGCACGAGCTCGCTGGCGTCTACGAGTCCTCGGAGGTCATCGAGGTCGTCGAGCGGCGCTTCATTGTCGTGCGCGTCGACCTCCAGAAGTACGGGTGCGATGGCGGCTGCACCGTGGCCACGGTACCGGCTCCTGTCGGTCTGAAGCTTCAGGCCAGGGGCAGGTATTCGCTATCGTTCGCCGTGACGGTGGCCATCGCGCACTTCCAGTACCACCAGCCGTACGCCGCACAGGCCAAGCAGATGCGGGCCCAGGGCCTGGCGATCGAGCCCAACACCTTGTGCGATCAGACCTACGCGCTCAGCGAGCTTCTCCGGCCCAGCTACGACGCGTTGAGGCTCTGGATACTCGAGAACCAGGACGCCATCGGGACCGACGTCACCGGGTGGCCGCTGCTGGAGAAGGGGAACCGGAAGTACAAGCTCCACGTCCTCAACTCCCCGCAGGCCACCTTCTTGAGCATCCAGCGGCGCAAGGACCACCAGACCGTCCTCGAGCTGCTGACCCACCCCGAACGGGGTGTGTTCACGGGCACCCTCGTCACGGACGGCGCCGCCGAGTACCAGCGCGCGCGCCTCGAAGTCGACGGCGCGTTCCAGCTCGCGGCCTGTTGGAGTCACATCCGCAGCCGTCTGTTCAAGATCGCCCCGGACTACCCGGAGGCGGTGGCCGCCCTCGACCTCATCGACGGGCTCTTCGGCATCGAGAGCTCCATCCGCGGCAGCCCCGACCTGACCGGAGAGGCGCTGCTGGCAGAGATTGCCCGACGCCGAAACACGGAGTCGCGGGCCGTGGTCGACAAGATCCGGCGGTGGATGAACACCACGGCCACGGGCTGGGATGGATCCAGCCTCAACGCCGCCATCCGCCACATGGACGACCGGTGGACCGAGCTGATCCTCTTTCTGGAGCGGCCCGAGGTCTGGATCCACAACAACGGCAGCGAGTTCGACCTACGACGACCCGTCCTGGGACGCCGCAACTGGGGAGGCTCGCGCGCGAAGAGCGGCATGCGTGTCGCTGAACTCTTCTGGTCTCTGATCGAGACCTGCCGCCGGGCAGGTGTCGACCCGGACGAGTATCTCAAGGTCGCCGCCCGGCGCGCCATCGAGTCTCCGGGAGCTGTCACGCTCCCGTTCGACCTCATCAACAAGTAGTCCCGAGGGCGCGGCCACGCGACCCCCCGACCCGCCCTCAGATCACCGACGGCCTCGCCGTAGTGATGCAGGCGGTCGCTGCTCGTCACGCCGATAGACAACGCCGCCCACCCGGCCTACCCGCGCGAACCGTCCGTCAACTCGTCTGACGCTGGACCGGACCACCCGGATCCCGCGATGACGAACTCACGCCAGCGCCAGGACCCCACGCCCGCCGACACCAAG
>CALBXO010000795.1 GCA_937890335.1 uncultured Pseudomonadota bacterium
ACGACATCAACCCGGACGACGACATCAACCCGGACGACGACATCAACCCGGACGATGACATCAACCCGGACGACGAGCCGGAGCTCGGCGGCGAGGAGGATCTGCCGGACCCCGCAGGCGACGGGGACGATGACGGCATCCGCAACGAGTTCGACCTCTGCTCCTCGACGCCGCGCGGCGAGCGCGTCTGGGACGTGGGCGAGTGGGTTGGGTGCGCCGGGGGAGAGTACCGGGATCGCCTGCCCCCAATCAACGGGCCGGATGCCGACTCAGACGGCGTTGGTGACGATGTTGACCGCTGCTCGAGGACCCCGCGTGGCCGCCTGGTCTGGCGCGACGGCGAGTGGGCGGGTTGCGCCGGGGGGGAGTTCCGCGACCCCTGAAGTATCGCCAACCGACATGTCTGAACAGCCTTGCTTCCGGGTCGATCCGCGTCATCTCGGAAGCGCGTCGGGCGCCGCGTCCCAAGCCGCGGCGCCCGGCCTCGTTTTTTCACTCGCCTGCGCGGTTCGCCGGCGGGAACCTGTTAGTTTGGCCGGCGTGCGAGCCCAACCTGACAGTGGGTTGCGGCGGCGGAGGTGCGGCGTTTGGGGAGCCTGAGGCAGAGAGTCGGGTCGAGCGGGGTGCTGTTGATGGCGCTTGGCTGGGCCGTTGGGTGCGGCGGCGTCGACGGATTTGACGATTTCGACGAGGACGAGGGCACGCCGCAGGGGCCGTACGGCGCCGAGCTGCTTGCGCTCTACGAGGAGTCCGACCTGCGCGACTGTCGAGGCTCGGATCGGCTGGGGGAGGACGGTCTCGCCGAGCCGTTTGTGCAGAGCATCGACGTCCCTATGGCCCGGCGCATCGGGCGTGTCGCTGGCGCGGGTGCGCCCGTGTACCTGCAGCTTCCCGACGACCTTGAGGGCATCTCCGTGATCGCGGAGGCCGGCGCCCGGAGCACGGTCGTAGTACCTGTGGTCGACGGCGAGGTCGTGCGGGTCCCAAGTGCCGAGCCCGACAAGGCGCGGACGCTGAACTTCCCATTCGACGAGGACTCGGACCTGTCGGGGCGCTGCCTGTCGATCTACCCGGCGCTCGTGGGTGGCCAGGAGGGGGATGTCGTCACCCTGCACGTGGTGGCCCGCACCGCGCCCGTGGATGGACCGGAGCTGGCCATCAATCTCATCGTGGTCGGCGACACCCAGATCACAGACCAGGAGCTGCAGGCGGTGGCCGATTCGGCGAGCGACATCTTCGCGAACAACGGAGCGCCGGAGGTCTTGGTGGACGGGATCTACCGGGCAGAGGGGGCGTCCATCGTGGACGACGAGGGGGATGCGCTGGACGGACTGCGCGCCAGGACGTTCGGCGATGACCCCTTTACCCTCAACGTGATCTTTCTGCGCGGCTTCCTGGACGAGGGCGTCCTGGGGTTTGCCGGAGGTGTGCCCGGCCCGGCTGGTGTCTCCACAGCGGCGTCGGCCGTGGTCCTGGCTGTAGATTCCCACCTTGACGGCGACGGTGGGCTGGATCATCAGCAGCTCGCCAGCACCCTGGCCCACGAACTCGGCCACCAGCTCGGGTTGTTTCATACCAGCGAGGCGGAGGGCGATCTGCACGATCCGATCGCCGACACGCCGGAATGCCGAGAGGACGACGACGACGACGACGACGGCGAGCTGAGCGTGGAAGAGTGCGACGGACGCGACGGCGACAACTTGATGTTCTACACCTCGGCGGACCGGGCGCAGACGCGCCTGAGCCCCGTCCAGGTAGAGATTCTCAACGCCCACCCACTGGCCTATTGATGACCATGCCGACACTGGAACTAACGCCCCAAATTCTCGCTCAGCCGCGCCGCCATGTGAGCCTCCAGCCCGCTGCGCTGCGCGGCCACGCCTGTCCCGGAGATGTCTCGGTTCGCTCGTCATCACCGTCGGCGCGGTCACCGATGCGACACCTCGGATCGGGAGCGCTGGTCCGAATCGCGGCGTTCGCTACCTTGCTGGCGGCCTGCGGATCGCCGAGTGCCCAGAAGGCCGAAGCGCCGACACTGCCCGCGCAGGGCGAAGTGGCAGGACAGGCGTCCGACGCGAGCAGCGGGGAAAACGTGGAGGCACGGGGTCGGCGCATGGCTGCGCGTCTGGCGGTTCGACACACGAGTGATCTGCCCGGCGCGGAAGAGCTGCGCAAGGTCGAGGGCGCGGACCTGGCGTTGGTCTGGGTGGCCAACCACGCGGACGCGATGGTCGTCCGGGCGCGCGCGCTGGCCCTCCTGCGCCATGTGCCCACGGTGGCGGCTCGGACCGAGCTCACCGCCCATGTCGGGAGCCCGGACAAGCATCCGGTGTTACGCGCCGGAGCGGTGCGCGGACTCGCCCCTTTTCTGGGCCGCGACGACGTGGTGGAGCTGTTGACGGGAGCACTCCGGGACACGGATCCGCGCGTGGCCCACGCTGCGGCCGAGGTTCTCGCCACCGCACCGGCGTTGGCGCCGCTTCTCACCGCCGCCGCCGCGGACCCTGAGGTCATCGAGAGCCTCAGGACCGAGCTGCAGTCACACGGTTCGCCAAAAGAGTGAGGCGGCGCGTCAGCCTGGTACCCGTTCCTGGCTTGACGGCCGTAGGACCTTCAGATGGTCGTCGAGTTCCCAAGCCAGCGGGCACGAAAACCGCCGTCCGTCGGGCAGCGCCAGGCTCTCTGCGTGCAGCCACAATCTGCCGGGAAACGCGGGCACCCGCAGGGACGGTTTCCCATAGCGCTCGTCGCCCACCACAGGCAGGCCCAGCCCGGACAGGTGCCGGCGGATCTGGTGTTTGCGCCCGGTCTCGGGTTTCACGCGAAGCAGCGCGGTCTTGGCGTGTCGTTCCACCGTGCGGTAGCGGGTGGTCGCCGGGAGGCTGCGCTTGCGGCGCGCGTCTTTGAGACCGCGCGTGATCTTGCCCTTGGCGTGCGGGCGCCCGTGGACCAGGGTCAGGTAGGTCTTGCGCACCTGACCGCTCTCAAAGTGGCGGCCGAGCTCGGCGCGCACAGCGGGGTCCAGGGAGGTCAGGACCACGCCCGAGGTGCCTGAGTCGAGCCGGTGGACTGCGGCGAGCCCCTCGGTGCCGAGGTAGGTGGTGGCCCAGCTCAGCAGACTCCGTTCCCCGTAGACGGGCAGACCCGACGGCTTGAACAGGGCGAGCACACCGCCGTGGTTGGCCAGCACGCGCGGCGTCTCTCGCAGAGGTTTGCGCAACAGGTGCGAGCGGTAGTTGACCTTGTCCCACTGGGTCTGGTCGGTCCGCACAAATCCCCGCGACTCGTACAGCCGGACCAGGTGGTGAGCGGGCATTGCCGTATCGCAGGCGATCCAGCTGGCGCCCGCACCGAGCGCCCGTGCCTCCACAAGATCCATCAGCGCGCCACCGAGCCCGCGACCGCGCAGATCGGGACGCACGGCGAACTGGCCAAAGCTTGCGACATCGGGCTCGTCGTAGAGCGGGCACCCGCCCGCTTTGTCGGGCGAGTAGAACGTCACGGTGCCGACCATCGCGCCGTCAATCTCAGCGAGCCAGCACTCCCCGCTTCGGGCGCGCCGGGCGGTGTCGTTGGCCGTCTGGTACGAGGCCCAATAATGCATACCCTGGGCTGCGAGCCCCGCGTACGCGTCGTGGAGGAGCGCTGTGAGCGCCTCCATGGAATCTGAGGGCGCCAGGCGCCGCAATGTTGCTCCGTGGTCCAACGCCGGACAGTATGCACGTTCCCATGCTGGCGATCGAGGTACAGACCCACGATGTGGAGGTTCGCACAGCGCTCGCGCTCGCCGCGGCGACGCAGTGCCCGGTCACCATCGAAAATGTGGGCGGTGCATCTGGCATCGGGCGCCGGCACCTGGCGTGGGCGCGCGCCGCTGCGGCTGTGTGCGGGGGTACGGCGCAGGGTGCGCTGGGAATGTCGACGCTCGAGTTCGAGCCGGGCGCCGTCGCCAGCGGACAGCACGAAGTCGCGATCGGCGTCGGACGGTCCGCGGTCGAGCTGGCGTGGGTGGTTCTCCCGGCGGCGCTGACCGCGCCCGGCGCGGTCGACGTTCTAGTGCGTGGCGCTACGCACACGGTGGATGCGCCGGGGGCGGGCTGGCTCGTCCGCAGTCTGGCGCCGCGCTTGGAAACGCTGGGCCGCAGCGTGACGGCGGAGGTTGAGCAGACGGGGTTTGCGCCGGGATCGGGGAAACTGCGCCTCCGCGTTGGCGCCGTCGGCGAGACGGCGCATGGGTACAAGGCAGCGGAGGGGGCCGTCGTACTGGTGGCACACCTGACGGCCGCGGTCGGTGAGCGCGAGGCGGCGCAGCTCGCGCAGGCCGGGTTTGCTTGCCGCGTGATCGAGGCCGCCTCCAGTAGCCCCGGCAACGCGATCGCGCTCGACGTACTGGACGGCAAACGGCGGGAGGTCTTCACGGCGTGCGGTCAGCGCGGCGTGTCGGGCGCCGAGCTCGTGGAAACGCAGCTCGCGCGCGCCTGCGCGTGGCGAGAGAGTGGCGCGGACCTGTCGTGCGAGTCCGGCGACGCGTGGCTCGTGGCGCTGGCGCTGGGAGGTGGGGGCGAATACACGGTCCCTGGCCCTTCACCCAACACGGCCCGGATCGCCGAAATTGTCGAGAAGTTCATCGACGTGGAAGTGTCTCTTCGGGTCGACGGCAGTTTGACGCGAATTGAAGTTCGACCGTGACGGGCTTCATGACATTCGTGTGACAAAATGCAAAATACCTGTTGACGGGACCGTGTCGGATCGCCTACAAAGAGGATGTGGCGAGGGTTTCGAGAGCAACCTGACCCGCAACGCCAGGGTGGACACCTCCCAGGGACCCTTCGGGGGAGCTGGTACGGTGAGAAACTCCATGAAGGCTGGCGCCCCTCACCTCGTTTCGACTGGGAAGGGTCGCCTGGTTTCGCTGGTCGCAAGACCCTGAGAGCAACGGCGCTCGCGCTGAAACGCTGTGAGGGGATGCTTCTTCTGGCTGGTACGTCGGAGGCTTCGGTCGACGGTGGACGCTGGGGGAACGCAGGCTGGTGAGATGACGTGCCTTGGAGGAGGCAAACGCCAGGAGAGCATCGGCTTCGGGCGGGGCTAAACACCTCGTTTGGGAGAACGGACGCTCGAACGGAGCAAGACCCAGAAGGCGGCGTACGCAGTTGCAGGTTCGTGGACCGGGTGGTGGAGCCATCATTCAACGGGAAGCGGGACTGGGACGCGGCAGCTCGACACTACGCACGGTTCGCCGGGTGGAAGACGGGAGGTTGGCAAGCGGCGTAACGCCAGGTGGGTAAAGGGCCGGAGACGGTCACGGCTGTTCGAGTGGGAAAGGCTCTGGAGGCGACAATCCTAAGGGCGGCAGCGGCATGAAACAGGGCTGCAAGGTCGTGGGAGAAGCAAACCCTTGAGGGCGTGAGAAACGCCGAGAAGGGAAGGTGCTGGGTGAGGCAAACCCAGGTGAACCGGGCTTCCATGATTGATGTCGTCGGAAGGGCGCAAAAGCCCGCAGGAGTTCGCAGAAGCGGAGAACGAGGCCATCCCGGCTCCACGGGGTCTGGTTGAGTAGGAAGCGGAAGCAGTGAGCTGAAGGGCCGCGAAGGCGGACTGAAGGCCAGGAGCGCAGGTCATCGCCCGAGAGCTTGTTCGCAAGCTGGAGAGCGGAGGCAGACGCCGGTGCGGAAAACCTCGAAGGACCCGTTGTGCTGAATATCTCGGCCCGCGAAGTTCAAGGGGGGAGCGGTGAACCAATAAGCCGCTACGTTCCGGAAGGACGCGTTGAAGGTCAGGTCAATGTCATACGTGGCGGGCGCCACCCAGAGATGGGGACGCGCTGACCCGCAGCACATAAGAACTTCAAGGGGCACACCCACCCTGTAATGCTCTCGACGAGCCCGGCGACTTCGGTCGTCGGGCTTACGTCGTTTTTGGCGTCCTTTCGCGCTTACGCCTGCTCGCGCTTTCGCCGGGAAAACCAGATCCGGGTGCCGGCGCCGGCGGCGATGGACAACACACAGGTCAGGCCGGAGCCGACCCCGTACGCGGACAGGGGCCGGTACTCATCCGCCCTTTCCTGGTCGCGCTTCGCACTGTCTTTGTACAGCTGGGCGATCGATGGATCGCTCTCAGCACGCGCCTGCGCTCGTGCCTCCTCGGCGGAGGCCTCGCCGCGGGTGACGTATGCGTACTCTTCAAACACCAGCGCCCCCATCCCGATGGAGCCCGCCAGGAGGAAGAGCGAGAGGAGAGCGGGGAGCAACGACGGGTGCAACCGTCCCGTAAGCGACCGGTCGACGCGGTCAGGAAGGGCTGATGTTGCCGCGGCGCCAGGCGTCGGCTCGTCGGCGGTCGACGAGCCTTCGTCGCACCCTCATTTCAGGTGGTCTGAAGCTCGTTGAGGGGCGCCAGGTTCTCGCCTGGGTCCAGCTTCTCCAGCTCGAGGAGCATGCCGAGGCGGTCGCGGTGGGGGTGGTCGTCGTAGACGAGGACCGCGGCGGTGAGCCCCTCAAGGACCTCCCGCTCCTTGGCCCCGTGCAGGACCGCCAGGCGCTGCACGACGGGGAGGAGGTCGGCGCCACCGGCGGCGTCGCGCGCGGCGTCCAGGACCTCGAGCAGCGTGATCTCCTCCAGGGGTCGGGCGGGAAGGTACGCGTTGGCGCCGCCCTCCTGACCGGGTTCAATCTCGAGCACCACGTGGCCCTTGACCAACTGGTCCAGTACTTCCCGCGTCAGGCCCACGGGCACGGAGGCCAGCGCGGCGATGCGCTCGGTCTTGATGGGGCCTTCGTTGCGTTTGAACGCGTCGGCCACGGGGGCGAAGACCTCGATGCCCAGAAGCGGGGAGTACTGCCTGCGGTCCTCGGAGTAGAGGTCGTGCAGGCGTTCGGGCAGCAGGAGGTTTCTGAGGTTTTGTATTGTGTACGATAGCTCCGCCCCGAAGAGCACAATGACCCAACTGACGTAGACCCAGACGAGGAAGATCGGCACCAGGCCGATGGCGCCGTAGACGGCGTTGTAGTTCTGGAGGACGAAGGTGTCGACGTAGATGTTGAACCCAAACTTTGCCACTTCGAAGGCGACACCGGTCACCACCCCGCTGACAATCGCCGGGACCCAACGCACCTCGGTGTAGGGGATGAGCTTGTTGGCCAGCGCAAACGTGAGGCACGCCAGGCCAACGGGAAGCAGCTTGTAGAACAACGAGGCCACGAAGGGCAGGTCCTCGATCATGAGCTGCACGCGCGCGGTCTCAGCGATGGAGATCGTCAGCGTCAGTGGTGCCAGGGTGATCAGCGCGTAGAACGTCAGAAACTTGTTGATGACGCTGCGGCTCTTGCGGATGCGCCAGATGTCGTTGAAGGCGCCCTCGATGTTGTTGAACAACAACACCCCGAGGATGATCAGGACGATGGCACCCACGCCGGACAGCGTCGTTCCCTGCTTGTGGGCAAAATTGGTGATGTGCTCGAGCAGATCTGCGGCCTGGCCGCCGGGCAACGCTTTGAGCAGTAGGTCCTTGAGGACCGTCTCGCCCGCACCAAAGGCGCCGAGCACCGTGGTGATCACGGTCAGGAGGGGCACGACGGACAGCACGGTCGTGAACGCCAGGGAGCTTGCGCGGACCAGCCCGCGGTCGCGTACCAGCTCCCGGAAGACCTGGATGGTCAGGACGAGCGGGTAGAGAAGGATCAGCTCCGAGCGGGACAGCTCGCTCCATCGGCCCAGCGAAAACTGGGTCAGGAGGAATTGGCCGCGGCGAAGACGCCCGAACACCCACTCACGAATCGTGTGCATCACGGGCGAGTATACCCTCGGCTGCCGGGTGCGTCGATTGTGTGCTGCGCGACGACGCGGCGCCCGACGCCGTCGCGCGTGGGGCCGCCCGTGCGCGGGGTCTCACCGGGTGCCCGCTCAGCCGTGCAGCTGCCGCACCGCCGCGATGTGGTCCACTTCGCCGAGCACAATGAGAGTGTGATGCTCCTCGAGCACCAGATCGCTGGCGGGGTTGTAGATGAACTTGTCGGCCGTGCGGTCGTGTACGGCGATGACGAGCAGGTCGTACTTGCTGCGCAGGTCGGTCTGGGCGAGCGATTTTCCCGTCAGCGCCGCCGACTCTGACAGCGGGATCTCCTCGATCCGGAGGCGCCTCTCCTGGTCGCGCAGCATCACGTCGAGAAAGGTGACGACCTGCGGCCGGAGCAGCTCGGCGGCCATGCGCAGCCCGCCGATGGCGCTGGTGTAGACGACCCGGTCCGCGCCGGCCCTGCGAAACTTCTGCTCCGACTTCTGGTCCTCACCGCGGGAGATGATGCGGGTGTTCGGGTTGAGCGTCCTCGCCGTGATCGTGCACAGGAGGTTGTCGTGTTCGCTCCCGAGGGAGACGACGACACCGGCCGCGCGTTCGAGGCCGGCGGCCAGGAGCACCTCGTCGTCCGTACCGTCTCCAATGATGTGCGGCAATCGCTGGTTGAAATCCCGCTGGCAGCGGTCGAAATTTGCGCGGCTGATGTCGACCACGACCACGTCGACGCCGCTGTGGACGAGCTCGCCTAGAACATGTTCACCGGTTTGGCCCGAGCCGCAGACGATGAAGTGTCCGTTGAGATCAGCAATCAGTTTTCGCATGCGTCGGACCCGGACGACGTTCCGCAGATCTCCGTCGAGGATGAACGCGGTGAGTGTGGAGGCGAAGTACAGAACCACGCCCATGCCAAGGAAGATGAGCAGGATTGTGAACAGGCGGGCTGTGGGGTTGTCGTGAATGGGCAGCACTTCGCTGTACCCGACGGTGGTCAGCGTGATGGCCGTCATGTACGCGCAGTCGAGCAGCGACCAGTCGCCGCCGCCGAGGAGGTAGTAGCCGGATGTGCCGCCAACCAGCGTCCCGACGACCATGAGCGCCGCGGTGCGCAGGCGCCCGGTGGCGACCGCCAGGTCGTTCTGAAGGGAGCGCGAGTCAGGCATTGGGGAAGGCGCTTGAGTCCTTGACGGCGTCTGGGGCGATCCCTACCGTTGAAGCATGGTCGAACGTCCGAACGCTGCTCCCAGAGCGCGGTCCCCAAGGGATCGCTCGTGTGGATCAGTGCGAGACAACTTGCACGACGCGTTGGGCGCGGGCAAGTGCGCAATCGACTGTGGCGAGAACCAACCAGGTAGGTCTCATGAGGGAAGTTTCGCGCGATCAGAACGACGGGACAGATGCGGCGGTTGAGTTGGGAGCGCTGTTGCGTGCCCACGGCGAGCTCGAAGAGCGGCTGCAGAGCCTTGACGGCCACGTCTATCTAACCCCGGAGGAACAGCTCGAGCGAAAGAAGATCCAGAAGAAGAAGCTACTCCTGAAGGACCGGATCCGCGCGATGGAGTCGGCCTGACCACCGCGTCGGGCTCAGGTCCCTGGAAGGTCGCGCGATGCGTCATCGCCGAGGCGCGGTAGCCGTGGCGCGAATGCTGCCGCGCCGACGATTTGTGCAACAACGCATTGCTGCGCCCGTGAACCCCTCCGAGACCTGGAGGGGCCATGTCCGAACGCCATCGACCGCACCAGCGCCGCGCACTCAAGATTCTGCAGTTGGCGGACCCCGGGGTCACTCTCGTGCCCGAGGTCGCCGTGCCTCAAGCCAGCTACCACATCGACGCGGTCTTGCAGGTGGGCGCGGCGGCGACGGCTTGGGGACCGCTTCGCCCGCTCGTCGATCACAGGGAGGTAGTCCTGGAACACTACCGGCGGACACCCTCGCCGCGGGACCTGTTCAACGCGTTGGCCAAGCATGCGCAGCGCGGCCATGACTGGATTCGGCGTGAGGGTGCTTCGGCGGTGACGCGACCGCCGTTGCTTCTGCTCCTGTCCGGCGGCCATCCGCGACGTCTGCTTTCGTTCGTCCCGGAGTTGGTCGCCTGGGAGTTGCCCGGCATGTATCGGATGGCTCGGTCGACCGGCGACGTCGTTCTGATCGACACCAAGAACCTTGAACCCGCGAGCGGAGCCTCGGTGTTCCGAATGACCGCGACCCCGGATTCGGCCGAGCGCGCGGCTGCAAATTGTGCCCAGTTGCTCGCCGATCCCTGCGTGCCTAAGCT
>CALBXO010000796.1 GCA_937890335.1 uncultured Pseudomonadota bacterium
AGCTACCCTCATCACAGGGGTTACTATCGGGCCGTCGCCACAATGGATGCAGGATAGGCTTAACCGTGCGGGCCAGCGGCCCATCAACAACCTGGTCGACGTGACCAACTACGTGCTGCACGAGTGTGGCCAGCCGCTGCATGCTTTCGATCTGGACAAGCTTCACGAGGGTACGATCATCGTTCGTCGGGCGACCGACGGTGAGGAGATCGAGACACTCGATGGTGCGACCCGGAAGCTCATGTCCCGGGACGTGGTCATCGCCGACGCCAAGGGGCCTGTAGCCATCGCGGGTGTGATGGGTGGGGCGAACAGCGAGGTCAGTGAGACCACGACGCGCGTGGCCCTGGAGTGTGCGCATTTCAACCCGACCCTGGTGCGGCGGACCGCGCGCCGGCTGGGGCTCCACAGCGAGGCGTCCCACCGGTTTGAGCGTGGCGTGGATCCGGAGGGGGTGCCGCATCTGCTGCTGCGCGCCGTCGAGCTGCTCATTGCCACGCAGGAGGGCGCGCGTCCGACGCTGGCGCGAGGTGTCCTCGACGTGCATCCGGCCCCTCGTGCGCGCAGACAGGTGCAGCTTCCGGTCGCCGAGTACACCCGCGTGATCGGGACCGAGCCCGGCGCTGAGCGCATGGCGGCGATCCTCGACGCGCTGGATTTGCCCGCCACGCTGAAGGGGGATGTGTTCCATGTGGACGTACCGACCTTCCGTCCGGACATCGAACGGCCCGTGGATCTGGTCGAGGAGATTGCCCGGATCGAGGGCCTGGACGCCGTGCCGGCGGTGCTGCCGCCCGGCGTGATGGGCTTTGCGCATACGCTCAGGGCCGATGGGGGCGACCGGCACGAGACCATCGTCCCACTCGAGCACGAGGCGGCTGTGGCCGATGCCCGGCGCCACCTGCTCGGACATGGGCTCCTGGAGGCGGTCAATTACAACTTCGTGGCGTCGAGCCTGACAACCGCGCTGGGGTTCCCGGCGTCCGACGTGCGCGCGACGCCCATCGTCGTTCGCAACCCGCTGTCCGAGGAGATGGACGTGATGCGGACCTCACTGCTGGTGGGTCTGCTCCAGAACCTGCGCCACAACCGCTCGCACCGCGTCGCCGGCGCCAATCTCTTTGAGTTTGGGCACGTGTACATGCGGTTGGACCGTGAGGACGCGCCGGTGGGGGACCATGTGGGCGGCGCGCGTTGGGAGACCCACGCGCAGCCGCTGCTGGTGGCGGGAGTCCTCGCGGACCCGAGCGCCGAGCACTTCACCGGCCACCAGCGTTTTGACCTGTCGGACACGCGCCGGTTCGCCGGGGATCTCGTCCGGATCCTGGCCCGGCAGGACGCCACGGTGGCGCAGTGGACGGAGGGAACGCCGGCGTTCGTGCATCCGCTGGCCGCGGGCAAGCTCTACTGCGGCGACGTGGAGGTGGGCTGGTTTGGCAGCCTCCATCCGGATCTGCTGGCCACGTTGGACGTGGACGGCGAAGTCACGGCGTTTGAGTTGGATGCGTCGCGGCTGCTGGAGCTGCGCAAGGGCCTGCCCACCATGTCCGCCATCGCGCGCTACCCTGGGTCGCAGCGGGACTTCGCGTTGGTTGTGGACGACACCACCAGCTATGCGCAGGTCGAGGCAGCCCTCGGGTCGTTTATCGATCGACGCCTGGTCGCCCACGAGCTCTTCGACGTCTATGTCGGCGAGCAGCTCGGCGAGGGCAAGAAGAGCCTGGCCATCAAGGTGAAGTTTCAAGACGCGCGCAAGACGCTGTCCGACAAGGCGTTGTCGCAGCTTCAGGACCGACTGGTCGATCACCTCTGCAAGGAGCTCGGCGCACAGTTGCGCTGAGTTTCGGCTCCGAGGACTGGCTTGGGCACTGTCGCCTTGCGTGCGCTGGCCTGTGTGTTGTATCCCTGGGTAACGAAAGGGGATTTCTGACTTTGGGCCCTGACAAACTCACATTGACCAAGGCCGACCTTGTTCAGGCCGTGTATGACCTTGACGAGTTCACCAAGCGCGAGAGCGCGGACCTCGTGTCCATGGTGTTCGAGACGCTCAAGGACACGCTCGGCGACGGCACCAATGTGAAGATCTCGGGGTTCGGCAACTTCGAGCTGCGGGACAAGGGGCCTCGGCCCGGTCGCAACCCCCGCACCGGCGACGTCATCATGATCGACGGTCGTCGGATCTTGAAGTTCAAAGCCAGTCAGGTTCTACAGAAGAGACTCAACGACGAGGGCTGAACGCCGCGTCCGCCAGCGAGCGCCAGGAGGGCGCCGCGCACAGACAGGGAAGTTGCCATGACCGAGCATCCAAACCTCTTCGACCTCGCCGACAAGACCTTTTACAAGATTGGCGAAGTCGCCGACGCCGTCGGGGTCAAACCCTACGTCCTGCGCTACTGGGAGAGCGAGTTCAACTCGCTGAGCCCCCACAAGTCGGGGCAGAGCAAACACCGGATGTACACGCGGGAGGATCTTGAACTCCTGCTGACGATCAAGAGTCTCCTCTACGACGAGATGTACACCGTGGCCGGCGCACGCCGTCAGCTCGCGGCCCTGGCCCGCAAGGGCGAGATTGGTACACAGGCCGCAGGCGAGGTGGACGACGACCCGCTCAACGGCACGGAGCGCGCCGCCCTTGAGCAGGAGGTCCAGGAGTTCAAGACCCGGCTCGAGCAGGTGGAAGCGCAGCGGGACGAAGCGCTGGCGCTGGCGCGAGAGACCGGCGAAGCCATCGCTGAGGTCGAGGCGGCGCGAAGCGTCGCTGAGCTGCGTGCGGTCTCCCTCGAGTCCGCAGCGGAGGGCAGCCCAGAGCCCCACGCGGCGGTGGCCGCGCTGGAGGCGGCGCTTGCGGAGGCGCGCGAGCGCATCGATCAACTTGAGGAGCACAGGGCCGGCCTGCTTGAGGCCGCCTGGCCCGACGAGCAGCAAGGCCAACTGCTGGCGACGGCCGCGGGCGCCAGCGCGTTGAGCCCCGAGGATCGGGAGCGGGAGATGCGCAACAAACTGGCGTACCAGACGAGCTCCCGCCGCCGGCTCCTCAAGGAGCTCCGGGCGCAGGTCGCCGACATGCTCGACCTCGTCAAGCCCATTGAGGAGACCGCCCAGGTCGCGGAAGTCGGCGCCGTTGCCCCGCGAGAGCAGGCGGCGACGTGAGTCGCCGCGGCGGCATCGTTCGACCTTCGAAGAGGCCGCCGGGTTGGGAGCCGCCAGGTCCGGAGCCCGCCGGACCAGGAGACCGCGAGGACCTCTGGCCCGCCGAGGGCGAGGACCTCTGCCACCTCACCGGCTCGTGGCGCATCTTCCAGCGCACGGGCGGCCACCGCTACTCGCTGGACGACACCAGCACCGCCTGGTACGCGCTGCGCGCCGCGAAGGGGCGCGAGGTCCGTCGGCACCTGGACCTGGGATGCGGCATCGGCAGCGTGCTGTTGATGGTGGTCTGGGGCCTGGACGCGGACAACGAATCCGTGGGGATCGAGGCACAGGAGCTCAGCCACGGACTGGCCCAGCGTTCCATCGCCTACAACGGAGTGGACCACCGCGTCCGGGCGCTCAACGGGGACATCCGGAATCCCGAGATGCTGCCCGCGGCCGGGAAGTTCGACCTCGTGACGGGGTCGCCGCCCTACATCCCCATCGGGGACGGCGTCATGTCCGACAAGGAGCAGTGCGCCCCGGCGCGTTTTGAACTGCGCGGCGGCATTGAGGACTACTGCGAGGCGGCGGCTCGCTGGATGGCGCCCGACGGACTGTTCGTCTTCTGCCACGCGGCCCCGCAGCGAGATCGCTGTCTGGACGCCGCCCGCGCCGCCGGGCTGGTCGTGACACGGTTCAAAGAGGTCATCCCTCGCGAGGGCCGCAGCCCGCTACTGACGCTGTTTGTCGCCCGCTTCGCCGGCGCAGACGACCCTGAACCCGTAGCCGAAGACCCACTGGTGGTCCGGGACGCGGCGGGGGCGCGCGCACCTGGTTACCTGGAACTACGCAACGATATGGGCATGCCGCCCTGAGGAATACAATGTCGAGTTTGTCCGAAGTTCTTCAAGCCGCTGAGCGCACCAAGCTCGTCGACGACGTGGTTCAGGTCATCGAGGGTGAAGTCTCTCGCAAGTCCGGGATCACGGGCCTTGCGCTCAAGGGCGGTTACAAGGTGGTTCGACGGCTCAAGGGGGGGCGCATGATCCACCTCGCCGCAAACAATCTCCTGGACGATTTTGCCAAGGCGCTGGACCCGGTGTGGGACGAGTATGTCGCTGCCGGTGGCAGCGGATCGTTTGCGCAACACCTGCAGCGCAACGAGCGACGCGCCGCCGATGCCCTGCTCGCGATTACGGACGGGCGCGCCGCCAAGGCCGAGACCCCGGTCATCAAGAAGACCTACCAGAAGCTACGCGGGCAGGCCGACAAGCACGTGATCGAAGCGCTGCCGGCAGTGGGGCGTCTCATCGACCGCTACGCGAGCAAGTGACACGGTCGCTGGCGCTCCTGGCTCTGCTCCTGGCGGCGGCCTGCTCGGACGCCGGGGTACAGCAGGTTGAGCCGCTGCCAGAATGTGAGCCTCTCGAAGAGGTTTGCAATGGCGTGGACGACGACTGTGACGGGGCCATCGACGAAGGTGTGACCAACGAGTGCGGCGGTTGCGACGCCCTCGAGACCGCGCCGTTGTCGCCCTGCGGCACCTGCGGCGGCGGCGTTGTGATCTGCGCGACACCCAACGCGACCACATGCGTGTCCGCCAAACCTGAGAATGCCTGCGGGGGCTGCGATGCCCTTCCCGACATCCCGGGGCGCAGCTGCGGCGAGTGCGACCAGGGGACCTGGACGTGCGACGCTGGCGGTCTCGCGTGCGTCGGCGACGACGGCGAGCGCAACGCATGCGGTGGCTGCGACCCCATTCGCGGCGCCCCCGACGCACCGTGCGGGGTCTGTGAGTCGGGGACTCTGGTCTGCGACGGCGTGGACGACCTTGTCTGCGAGGGAGATCTCGGCCTGGGGGCACTCAACGCATGCGGCATGTGCGGGCCGGTGCCCGTCGAGGGTTGCGGGATCTGCGGCGACGGCGTGGTCGACGCGCGCGAAGACTGCGATGACGGGGGCACGGAGGCCGGAGATGGCTGCGACCACGAGTGTCGCAGCGAGGAGCCCTGGGTCGACGTCCCCGCGGGGAGCGCGCTGATCGGCTCGCCCGAAGACGAGCCCGGCCGTCGCAGCTCGGAGAGACAGCACACGGTGCGGA
>CALBXO010000797.1 GCA_937890335.1 uncultured Pseudomonadota bacterium
CAGCGCGCGGTACATCAGGTCCGACGCGACGGCCGAGCCGCCGGGGCTGTCGACGCGCAGCACAACGGCCTTGACCTTGGGGTGCCGGGCCGCCCAATCGGCGACGCGCTCGATGGTCGATGAGCCGACCAGGAGTCCGCCGAGCAGGGGGTTTGCGCCGCCCTCGCCGCCGACGATGTTGCCGTCCACATAGAGGACGACGACCGCCGGCGGGTCGCCCCACGTGTAGTCCTTCTTGCGCTCACCGTAGCGCTTGGCCAGGGTCACGCCCTCGCCGTATTGATCTCTGAGGGTCTTCTCGAGCTCGTCGTAGTAGAAGACGCCGTCCACGAGGCCCGCGGACTCGGCTTGTGCCGGGGTGTACGGGACGTTGTCGATGATGTCCGCCAGGGCGCCGGTGCCGATGCCGCGGTCGTTGCCGATGAGTTCGAGCTGGTGGTTCCAGATGCTGTCGAGGAACGCGTTGTGGGCTTCCAGCGCCGGCTCCGTGGGACCGGTGCGCTCGAACGACTCCGGTGCGCTCTTGTACTCGGCGATCTTCAGGAATTGAGGCTCGATTCCGAGTTTGTCGAACGCGCCGCGGTAGTACGCCAGCGTGAGGGCCAGGCCGTTGGGACTGAAGAGCACGCTCGGCCCCATGTAGACCTTCTCCGTAGCGGAGGCGAGGTAGTACTCGCGCTGCCCGGTTGTGTGGAGGAAGGAGACTACGGTGATGCCTCGGTCGCGCAGGCGCGCGATCTCCCGGCGCAGCTCCCAGAGCTGTCCGTAGCCGGCGGAGAGGCCTTGGATGTCGAACACCACGCCCTGGACCGTGGGATCGTCTCCCATCTCCCGGAGCTGGCGGATCAGGCCGAGGAAGGAACCTCCCGATTTGCGGCCGAAGAGATCGCGCGGCGCGCGCTCGGGGATGTCGCCCCGCAGGGTGACGGTGAAGAAGGTCTTTGGCGCCGGAAACAGCGAGCGGTGACTGACCGCGCTGACGCGTGCGCTGGCCGACACGCCGCTTCCTGAGTCGCCGTAGATGCCGGCCCCTTGCGCGCCGATGTGGGCGAAATCGATGGACACCCCTGACAGGAAGCGCACAACCTCAAAGTCCGCGCCCTCGGGTCCGGTGTCGGCGATGGCGGTCCCAAAGATTCGAAGCCCCTCCAACGGCTCGATGGCCAGTGACAGGCTGGGACGGGTGCGTTTTGAGCCGCCGTACAGCGTGATGTCCGCCTCCAGCGACATGCGGCCCTCCAGGGAACGGATCGCGGTCCCCAACACCAAGGTGGGGTCCACGTTCTCGCCGCGCAGGAAGGGCGTGTCTGCGTCGCGCAGGCGCATGCCAAAGCCCAGCCAGCGAAGGAGCCGCCACTGGATTCCGAGGTCCCAAGACGAGTGCTGGTCGATGGTGCGCGCGTCGCTGCCAAAGAAATTGTAGTTGAAGCCGAGCGCGATCTCGTCGCCGAAACCGAAGCCGAATGTGTGCTTGCGGTAGGGCTCGTCCAGGGTGCCGGGGCCGATGAACTGCAGGCCGTAACCAAAGCCAAAGCCGCCCCAGGGGCTCATGGCGATCAGCGCACCGGTGCCCTCACCGATGTCGTCGCTGACGGCTGTGTAGAGGACAGCCATGTCAAAGCCGTCGATGTGCGCCAGCCCCGCGGGGTTCAGCTCCAGCGACTGCGCGTCGTCACGGTCGACGATAGTGGGGTGGGGCGTGGCGATGCCGTCGGCCACGCTGACCCGCTGCGCGAGGGCGGGGGAGCTTAGGGCGAGGACGAGCAGGAGCGCGCCAAGGGCGCGAAGCGTTTGGGTCATGAAGGGCACGATGTCACGCGGGGACGCCCGCGGGCAAATCGCCGCGCTTCTCGCCCGAGGTGTAGGTCGCATGGAACTCCTTTCGGAATGCCTCGAAACGCTGCTCTTCGATCGCCGTGCGCATCTGCTGCATGAGATCGAGGTAGTAGGTCAGGTTGTGGAGCACGATGAGCTGGGTCCCGAGGAGCTCTTTGGATTTGACCAGATGATGGACGTAGAGCCTCGAGAAGTCGGTGCAGGCGTAGCAGCTGCACCCGGCGTCCAACGGGTATTTGTCTCTGCGGAAGCTGCGGTGCGTGATGCGCAGGGAGCCGCGGCGCGTGAAGACGATTCCCGCACGGGCCAGGCGGGTCGGCAGGACGCAGTCGAACATGTCCATGCCCCGCGCGACGCCTTCCACGAGGTCCTGCGGGTAGCCCACGCCCATCAGGTAACGCGGCTTGTCCTTGGGCAGGAACGGCTCCGCCGCATCGACCGAGCGCATCATCAACTCGTGTCCCTCGCCGACGCTGACGCCGCCGATGGCGTAGCCGGGCGTGTTGCGCTCCACAGTGGCCTGGGCGCTGAGCTGGCGCAGGTCGTCGTAGACGGAGCCCTGGACGATGGCGAAGAGGTGTTGATCCTCCTTGTCGTGCCGGGCGATGCACCGGTCCAGCCAGCGCAATGTGCGCTCCATGCCGGCTTTGGCGACCTGCCAGGTGGACGGGTGGGGCACGCACTCGTCAAACGCCATGATGATGTCCGGCGCGAGCGCCATCTGGATCTCCATGGATCGCTCGGGCGAGAGGAACACCTCGCGGCCGTCCACCTGCCAGCGGAAGCGCACGCCGTCCTCCTCGAATTTGACCTTGGGCAGGCTGAACACCTGGAAGCCGCCGGAGTCCGTGAGGATGGGTTTGTCCCACGCCATGAACGTGTGAAGCCCGCCGGCGTGGGCCACGGTATCTTCACCGGGGCGCAGATGGAGGTGGTAGGTGTTGGCCAGGCAGATGGACGCGCCGGTCTCCTTGAGATGCCTCGGCGAGATCCCTTTGATAGCACCCGCCGTGGCCACCGGCATGAAGATGGGCGTCTCCACGGTACCGCGGGCAAGTTCCAGGCGGCCGCGGCGAGCGCGGCCCTCAGTCTTCAACAGCTCAAAGCGCAGGGTCATCAGGTACCGGTCCGTCGTTGTGTGGGTGGTGTTTGCCGCGCGCGCCCCAACTTGGAGGCCTGCGGGCCATGCGCCGCGGCGCCGTCGTGAATCGAGACAGCACGACGCAGCGGGAACGTTCCGGCGCCAGCGCCCAGGGCAGCTAG
>CALBXO010000798.1 GCA_937890335.1 uncultured Pseudomonadota bacterium
CTCGGAGCGACAGGGCCGCCTCATCGACTTTGATGAGGAGGGCTCCATGGAGCTCAAGAAGCGGGAAGGATACTTCTAGATCCAAGGTGCAGCGCCGGATCCGAATTTTGTCTTGCTGATGACGCTGCGCGCAGACCACGGTCCGCGGCGGCAAACTGGAGGTGCGCGGACGCATGGTTCACGCCGACCGACTCGATACCGACATCATCACGTTCCTCAAACGGCACGAGAACAAGGACCTGTGCCGTTTTGTGGCCGTGGGCAGCGTCGACGACGGAAAGTCGACCCTGATCGGCCGCCTGCTGCACGACACCGGCGGTGTCTACGAGGACCAGATCCAGGACGCCACGCGGGCCGGCAAGGGCGAGATCGACTTCGCCATGATCACGGACGGCCTCAAAGCCGAGCGCGAGCAGGGCATCACGATCGACGTGGCCTACCGCTACTTCACGACGCCGCGCCGCAAATTCATCATCGCGGACACCCCCGGCCACATTCAGTACACGCGGAACATGGCCACCGGGGCCTCCACCGCCGACGTGGCCATCATCCTCATCGACGCGAGGCTCGGCGTGCTGTCGCAGTCGCGTCGCCACGCGTACATCGCGTCACTGCTGGGCATCCCCAACCTGCTGGTCGCGATCAACAAGATGGACCTGCGCGACTACCGCGAGAAGGTCTACAACGAGATCCGCGCCGACTTTGAGCAGGTCGTGGAGCGGCTCAACTTCCGCAACGTGACCTACTTCCCGATCTCGGCGCTGCTCGGCGACAACATCGTCGAGAAGAGCGAGAAGACGCCCTGGTTCGACGGCACCACGCTGCTGGAGTACCTGGAGACCGTGGACATCACGCATCGGCTTGGCGCGGGCAACTTCCGCTACCCCGTGCAATACGTCCTGCGCCCCAACCTCAACTACCGCGGCTTCGCCGGTCAGATCGCCAGTGGCGCGGTCCGCACGGGCGACTCCGTCAAGGTGCTGCCCTCCGGCACAATCAGCACCGTCAAGGCCATCGACACCTACGACGGCGAGCTGCAGGAGGCCTTTGCGCCACAGAGCGTCACGATCCGTCTGGCGACGGAGGTGGACGTGAGCCGCGGCGACATCATCGTGCACGCCGACGATGAGATGACCAACTCGCGCCGGTTCAGCGCGATGGTCGTCTGGATGCACGAGGCGCCGCTGGACACGAGTCGCCAATACCTCATCAAGCACGCCACGCGCTACGTGCGCGCGCGGGTGACCCAGGTCCGCTGGAAGCTGGACATGGAGACGCTCGATCGCATCGACACCGAGGCGCTCGAGCTCAACGACATCGGGCTGGTCGAGCTGACGACAGTGCGCCCCATCGAGTTCGACCCCTACGACGAGAGCCGCGCCACCGGCGCGATCATCGTCATCGACGCCATGTCCAACAACACGCTGGCAGCCGGGATGATCCGCGGCGCGCTCAGCGAGGACCAGCGCGACACCCGCGTGAGCAACGAGGAGCGCCACGCACGCCTCGGGCAGCGCCCCGCGACCCTGTGGCTCACGGGCGGTCGCGACGACACCGAGGAGCTCGCCTACGCCCTCGAGCGCAACCTCTACGACCGTGGCTTCGTCGCCCACGTACTCCAGGAACCCGAGGGCGGGAGTCTGTCCGGGAAGGGTGTGCGCCATCTCGCGGATGGCGCACACAAATGCAACGACGCGGGCCTCATCAGCATCTGCGTGGCGGATGCCACGTCGAGCGTCCATGCGGCGCGCAGCATCATCGGCAGCGGGCGGTTCGTCGATCTCTACCTGCCCGACGGCGCCAACATCGATCTCGACTCGCTGCTCGTCGACGTCGTACTCGACAAGATCACGCTCACCTAGGTGACTCCATCGGCGATGCTGAGTCCCTCCACGCTCCGGCAGATCGCCCAACACGCGTCCGCGACCTATCCGGAGGAGGCCTGTGGGCTGCTCGTGGAGGCGGGGGGGGCCATCGTTGCCGCGCCCTGTGAGAATCTCGCGGATCGCCTCCATCTCGATGACCCCGTCGCCCACCCGCGCACCGCCCGGACTGCATTTGTCATTCATCCCGCACACATCCTGCGCGCGGAGCGCGACGCGACGCTGCGAGGCGTGTATCATTCGCACTGCGACGCGGAGGACTACTTCTCACAAGAGGACCGCCTGCTGGCCACCATGGGATTGGGGGAAGCGGCGGGCCCCGCCTTTGTGGGCTGCGACCATCTGGTCGTGTCCGTCCTGAAAGGCCAGGCCGTGCGCGCGACTTTGTGGAGCTACAGTGAAGAGACGAGGCGCTTTGAAGCCGCTGAAGTTTACGCTTCTCTCTAGCCTGCTGACCCTGGTGGTCACGGGCTGCGGCGGGCCGCAGAACCCCGCGACCCCCACCGAGCCGGCGACCGAGGAGTCCCTGGCCGCCGACATGGCTGAGGTGGACCGCTTGCTCAACGAGACCAAGCGCGTCGAGGCTGAGATCCTCCCCATCCTGGACCTGGCCCGCGAGGCCGGGGAGCGCGAAACCGAGACGCGCAGGCAGCAGATCCTCCGCGCCATCCTGGTCTGCGGTGGGGACGCGGCGCCCTCGCCACCCGACCGACCCTCCGCGCTCTTGTCCGGGGTTGTCGGCGAACCCGGCGCCGTGACGTGCATGTACGAGCAGCTGGCGTCCGACCGCAACTCGGTCGCGCCGAGCAGCCTCGTAGCGACGGGCGACAACCCCTTGGACATCGAGGTTCGCCGCCCACTGTACATCGCGCAGTCCCCGCGCCTGGACGAGGTTCTCTCGCCCGCGATCGCCGCGCACGACGCGCTCGACGCGTTTGTCAGCCGCGGCGTCGCCGCCCTGCCCCAGCGGGGCGCCCCAGACACTGCTGCCGCCCGGAAGCTGGCCGAGCGGGTGCAATTGGCCCGCGACGAGCTGCGGGAGCGCGTGACGCAGCTGCGCCCAACGGCGACCAAGGTGCACCCGGATCTTGTCGTCGTCCCGGACCTCAAGGAGAAAATCGACGTGCTCGCCGTGACTCTCGGGGGGGTCACCAAGCTGGACGCGAACATCTCCCGGATCGTTGTCCGCCCAGACGGCGTGGAGGTGGACCTTGGCGTGGCCGACGAGCGCGAGCGCAAGCGAGCCGAGGCCCTGTCTTCCAAACACCCGGTGACCTTCGGCAAGCTCGAGATCGCCTCCACCGGCCCTGCCGTCCTCGCCGCGTGGCCGGGTACCAAGTCGTCTTCCGCAGCGAGGCGCATCGAGGTCCGCGCCAACGACGCGGACGCTGTGGCGCTGCTGGTCGCGCTCTGGGACAAGCGCTCGAGCCTCTTGAAGATTGGCACCAACGAAATCCGCGTGTCCGGCCAATCCGCAGGCACCGCCGGCGAGCTGTGGAACCAGCTTCTCGCGCTGAAACCGGAGCTGAATTCCGTCGTGGCGCCGCTACCCAAAGGCCGCGGCAAAAAGGTCTCGCTGCAACTGTCTGACGTCCCCGTTGACGTGCTTGGCATGCTCCTGGCCGAGGTGCTCGGTCGCAACGTGGCCGTCGCGTCCGGCGGTCCTGGCGTCAGCATCGCCTCCCACAACACACCCGCCGACAGCGTTCTGGCCGGGATCGCTGAGGGAAGCGATCTCCGGATGCGGCTCCACGATGGCCTGCTGACCCTGACTGCCAGGGACGAGCTGCCGGGCCTGGAGGTTCCTCGCACTCCGAAGCTCGATTTCCACGTCATCGACGCGTCGGCCGCGGAGAGCCTTGGGTTTCTGCGCGCCCTGACCAAGTCCGAGCTCACGGTACCGTGCGCCGCCGGCAGCCCTGTGCGCATCCAGCTCCGCGCCGCGACGCCGCGGCAGGTGGCCCGCGGCATCCAGGTTGCCAGTGGCGCCGATCCGAAGATTGGCGGCGCCGGCCCATGCGCCCCCCGACCATGGGACCTCGACGTGAGCCCAAACCAACGCAACGCACTGTTGGTTGGCATCAGCGAGGGCCAGGGTGCTGCGGCGCTTGTTCGCCTGCGGGATGGCAAGGGCTCCCGGATCATCCGCGACGGCGACAGCCTGCCGGGTGGCATCAAAGCGCGCGTCGGCGCCGGGCGTCTCGAGCTCTACAAGGGCGACAGCTTCGTGGACAGCTTTGCGCTCAGCCTCGCCGACTCATTCCGCCCCACGGCGGCGCACCGGCTGACGGCGACCATCAACGAGGGCCCAACCTCGGGCATCGCCATCTTCCGAGACGGCGACGGCCGCAGCCACATCGTCCGCTCCGGCTTCCTGACGGACGGCGACTCGATGACCATCGAGCCCGGACGCGTCGAGCTCCAGTACGAGAGGGACATCTTCGGCAGGAAGGAGAAGATTGTCGCACGTTGGCGCCTCTGACACGGCTATCACTGCGCCGGCGGCGGACGGCTACTTGGCCATCTGGATCTGGGCGTCGATGCTCCCGAGGTACCCCTGGAAGCCGGTGATGATGCCGATGGCAATCACCACCACCACGCTCAGGAACACAAGGCCGATGGACGCGATCACGAGCCCGCGCACCATGCGCGTCGCCACAGCCTCTTCCGCCGCGGCGAGCTCCTCCAGCGTCTCCGGCAATCGACCCGTTGCCTCCGCCTGGGCCACCCGCGCGATGAACCGAGGGTGAAACGCCCGGCTCGCCTGGACCGCCTCGGTGAGCGTGCCGCCTCGGTGGAGAGTCTCCAGGATCTCGTCTGAGCGCGCCGCGATGTCGGGCACATCCGCCGCGGAGATGGCCGCGGCGAGGGCCTCGTGCATGCCGAGTCCCGCCGCGATGCAGCTGCTCAACGTCTGCGCAAAACGCGCGTGCCCGCCCCGGCGCAGAGAGGCACCCACGACAGGCACGCGGTACATCACCGCGCGGGGCACCGAACGCAGCGGTGAGCCCGGCCGCAACCTCGGCACGACGAACACGGCGAAGACAAGCGCGAGGCCCACGACGAGCGGGAGCCACACGGCCTTGCTCAGGTACGCAGCCACCCCGCCGGTCACCACCAGCGGCAGCGGCAGGATGCAACCGGCCGCGGCCAACATCAGCAGCGGGTACGCCAGCCCCTTGAGCGTGTCGAGGCGCGCCTTGCGTCGCCTCTCAATCCCGTCCGCGGCTGCATCGAGCGCCGCGTCAAAGTTTCCGGACTTCTCACCAGCGCCCAGCAAGCTCAGCTCGACGGCCGTCAGCACACCCAACCTATGGAAGGCGGTGGTCATGCTGGCACCCGACTCAATGGTCGCATGCAGCAGCTCGCGCTGGTGCGTGGGCATTGTGAGGGTCGTCGTGGGACTGGTCAGGTAGGACTGGAGTGGGAGGCCGGCGCGGAGGGCCTCCGCCACATCGCGCAGCAGCCTGGCGACCTGCGCGTCGGTCATCTGGCAGTGCGGGCTGCGCGACGGAAAATCACAACATCTTCCCTGCCAGGAACACCGCGATCAGCAGCGTCACCACCACCAGACCGAGGGTGATCCAGGTCATGGGACCGGCGCCGATACCAACGCGATCGGACACGGTCTGCGGACGTTGATCGTCGGGCATGGAGAGAATGGGCAACGCCATCTCCGTCCGGTCACGCTGAAGGGCGTCCCGGGCCGCGGCCGCGCTCACAAAGCGTTGGTCCGGCGGCCGCGTGGCCTTCTGGTACCAATCTGCCAACCACTCCGGCACTTCGCCCATCAACGACGTCAGCGGCGCCTTCTCCCCTTGAAGCCACGCCAGGTGGTCCTGGATTCGGTCCATGGGTTTGGTGCGCTCCGACCGAAACGGCGGCTCACAATTGAGAAACTCCCACAACAGGATCGCCGCGGTGAACACATCGCTGCGCCCGTCGAGCTCCTTGCCCGTCAGCTGCTCCGGCGACCCATAAGCCAGTGTCGCAGCGACCGTACCGGGCGCCGTCAGGTTGATGCCGCCCATGATCTTGGCGATGCCAAAGTCCAGGATCTTCAGCTCACGATCGGGCGTGATGATGATGTTCCGCGGCTTTAGATCGCGGTGGATGATTCCACGCTCGTGCGCGTAGTGAAGGGCGTCAAGGAGGTGATCGAGGTGGCGCACCGCCTCGTCCATCATGATGGGTCCGCGGGCCAGGACCACGCCCAGGTCATCCCCCTCCACAAACTCCTGCACCAGGTAGTAGGAGTCCCCCGAGGGTCCAAAGTGGTACACGCGCGGGATGGCGGAGTGCTCGAGTTTGGCCAGGATCAGGGCCTCGCGGAAGAACCGCTCCACGACCCGCGAGTCCTCTACAAGATTGGCGTGGAGGATCTTGATGGCGACGCGCTTGCCATCTGGAGCCTTGGCCTCCACGACCTTCCCAAATCCGCCCCGCCCGATGTTCCGGGTGACCGTGTACTCTCCGATCTGCTCGTCGGCCATGGGGCAACTCTAATCCATCTGGGCGTCTCTGCCCACAAACCCAACCGGCGACCGCAACGACCCGCTCAACGGATCCGGCGCGCGGGGACACCCATGACCCACCAGCCCGGTCCGACGTCACGGATGACCATGGCGCCACCAGCCACGACCGCGTCCTTGCCGATGGTCAGGCCTTGGATCGCGTTGGCGCCAATCCCGATGAACGCCCCCTGCCCGATCTTCGTGTTGCCGGCCAGGGCACAGGCGGGCCCGATGAACACGTGGTCCTCGATCGTGCAATCGTGTTCGATGACGGTCCCGGTGTTGATGAGGCAATTGCGGCCGATGGTCGTGCCGGGATTCACAATGACGCCGGCCATCAGGAGCGATCCCGCCCCGATGGTGACCTCCTGGCCGAGTATCACGGACGGGTGAACCAGCGATGGGAGGGTGAACCCCATCGCGACCAATTTGTCGTGCACGGTTGTGCGCGGCGCCGTGTTCTTGGCCGAACCAACCGCGTTGACGACGTGCTGGAGGCCCTGCTTCTGCAACTCTGCGAGGGTCTTGTCATCGCCGAGGATTGGCGCCCCAAACACCCTCTGCCCATGGCGAGCGGGGTTGTCATCGATGAGGCCGACCACGTGGAACCGGTCGTCCAGCCGCAACATGTCCAGGATCACGCGGGCGTTCCCGCCGGAACCGTAGAGAACAATGCCAGGCCTCACAGCGCACCTCCGAGAATCCATCGCTCGATGGTGTCCTGGGCCTGGACAGACAGCTGCCCCTTGCCCGCCCACGGCGGCGGCTGCGCCGTCCCCTCGCGGACCGGGTAGTCCCACAGAATCTTGTGCATGAGGTACGAGCGCGCCGGATCACCCGGACGCACCAGCCACAGATCCTTGTCGTGCGAGGACGGCTGCGCCACGAGTCCCTCAGGGGTCATCGGAGCAAGCTTCCATTCCGGGTCGCCGTGGCACTCCGCACAGGGTTCGAGCAGCGGGGCCACCTGGGCCCATGTAGGCGTCGGCGGTTCCGGGGGATGCACGACGGCAAAGTCGCCCACCTGGAACCGAATCGCCGCGGGACCTCCGTAGGCACGCCCCGTGACGGAGCGGAGCACCTCTGGGTTGAAACCGAGATCATAGTAGATACCCGGTTCCAGGTTGCGCCGCGTGATGAGGGTGGCTCTGCGACCCACCATCCTGTAGACGGCGCGATCCGACGCGCGCACACCGCCACTGTCGAGCGCCAGCGCGTTGAAGTAATTGAGCGGGTCCGGGTCCAGGTAATTGTTGAACGTCACCGTGATGCGGGCGTTCCGGGGGATCTCGCCAAAATCCGGCCGCGGGTAGACCTCCGTGACGCCCAGGTCCCGGTCGTAGAAGTCCACCGGGTCGTTGGGGACGCACGCGCCGAGGAGCAGCGCCACGACGAGCAGCATCAACAGGCGCTCGGCGAGGTCCACAGCGTCAAACGGCCAGAACCTGCGCGGGCGCGGTCGTCGCACTCCGGGGGCGCCGGAGAGAGGCCGGCAGGTCAGCACGCGGTCCTGCCACTGCGTCGGAATCTGCGCCCGACCATGCACCGCTCCAAGCAGCGCACCGGCAATGGCGGCGTTGGTGTCCGTGTCGCCGCCGTGCCCCACCGTCCGGGACACCCCCTCGCCCACCGAGGGCGCGGTCAGCAGCTGGTGATACGCGTTGCGCAGGGCGATGAGCACCCAGCCCATCTGGTGCATGAATTCGTCTGGCGGCCCTGCGTCGGCGAGTTTCAGCGCGTTCACGACGCTGGGATCCAGGCCCTCGTCCACCGCGAATGCGACCGCCGCGTCGTAGGCCTCGCGCGGGGTTGTGGGCGCGCGGATGGCCTCGGCAATCGTCACGCAGAACACAGCGTTGGCGTCGCCGCAGACCACGTGTGGATGGGTCAACGCCGCGTCCGCACGAGCCGCCGCCACCAGGTCTGCCCGCGCCATCCGAGCCCCGGCGATGGCCAGCGGGCTGATGCGCATCAACGCGCCGTTGGCCTGGCTGTTGGGGGACCCCCGACGCGCCGCGTCCGCGCACGCTGGTGCCGCAGGCATGCCCGCCACCATCGCCCTTGAGCCCGCGCTCAGCGCCGTCGCGGTGGTGTTGCCCATGTCAAAGGGGCGCGAGTCGTACCAGCCCACATACCGCCGGGCTACGTCCTCCACGTCAAAACCGCCGCACTCCACGAGGGAACGCGCGAGCATCAACGCGAGCTCCGAGTCGTCCGTAGCCTGGCCGGCGATGGTGTTGAACGTGCCCCCGTCGGCCAGCTCGCGGACGCCGCCCGGGTACTTGCCGGCGATGGTGCTCGGGTCCTGGAACTCCACCAGGCTCCCAAGCGAGTCCCCCGCCACCTGGCCCACAAGGCACCCGGTGCCGCGATCGAACACCCCGAGAGTCGGGCGCGCGGGCAGGGGAGCGGGAAACCAGGCCTCGGGTGGTGGTGTCGCCTCTTCCCCCTCGCGCGCGCGGCGCAACACGTCATCCCAGTCGCGCCCCGCGAGCACTCCGACGACGCCGGGCGCTCCTCCAAAACAATTGCGCGTCCCGCTGCGGCCGTCCTTGCGGTAGGTCACGGCGGCACCCGTCTGGTCCACCAGCTCCCCACCAACCGCCCGCAGCAGCGCGTGTCCGGCGCAGTAGTCCCAGGCCCCCGCGCCGGCCAGCGACACACCGGCCACACCGTCGCCCGCGGCCACGACGGCAAGCCGGTGGGCGATGCTCGCGAGGGAGCGCGGGCGCGCAGGCGCGCAGAGGTCCATATTGCCTGCGCTGCCGCCGGCTCGCCTGTCGGCAGATTGGGAGACGTAGATGGTGTCCGCCGGCGTCAACGCGTCAGGCCACGCCCGACGACGCACCTCGTTCCCGTTGCGCAGGAACGGCTCGCCCTCGGCCCAATGGAACACGTCGGTGGTGGTGCAGGAGACAACCACACCGAGCACCGGAACCCCGTCGCGGAGCAGACCCACAGACACGGCCGACCCGCGGTAGCCGCGCAGCGCCGCGCCGGTGCCGTCCTGGGGATCGATGAGCCAGATGTGGTTCTCGGGGTCCCGCGCCGGCCGGTTGCGCGCGGTGAGCTCTTCCCCCAACACCCCCCACAGCGGGTCGGCGGTCTCCACGGCGTCGCGCAGCAGCGCCTCGATCTCGTCGTCGATGGGCGCGTGGTCTACGTGCCCGCGCAGGCCCCCAGGCGCCGAGAACTCGGCGAGTACGAGGGCCGCGGCGCCGAGCGCGGCGTCCGTGGCGATGTCGAGTGCGCGGGCGTACCGGGTCACAACTGGATCTTCTTCCAACTACCTGATGCGAACTTCCACGCCATGATGACCGCCAGCAGCACGATGTACAACGCTGAGGCGAACCACACGCCGAGGAAGCCGAATTCAAAGGTCTCGGACAGAAGATAGGCCACGGGCACAAGCATCGTGAAATGGAGGACCAGCTCCACATACATCACGAACTTGGCGTCGCCGGCGCCGAACAGAGCCTGGGTACAGATGATGCCCGCGGCCACCAGCGGCATGCAGATGCCTTGTATCCGCATCCCGGTGGCGCCGGCCTGGATTACAATCTGATCGTCGCTGATGAGGTCCAGAGTCGCCTCCGGGAACAGCGCGATCAGCAGCCCGACCACCGCCATGACCATCGAGAAGATCTTGACCGAGTTCCAGCCGTATTGTTCCGCCAGGTCTGGCTTGCCGGCCCCGAGGCTCTGGCTCACCAACGTCGCGGTGGCCGTCCCGAACGCCAGCGCCGCGATGAAGCAGACGCTCATGACGTCGAAGATCACTTTGGCTGCAGCGGTGAACACCGCGGGCCGCGTCTGCAGGAGGGTGTGCGTCATGTCCGACGCGACCCCCACGCCGGGCAATTGCGTCTGCGCCACGATGGCGTTCTGGTGCGCTGAGTACAGCGAGGCCGAGTCGCCGAGGTAGACGCCGGTGGCCGTCAGGCTGTCCGCGATGGCCTGCTCGTCGAGCAGCCCGATGATTTTGACGAACATCAGGACGCCGGCCATGACGAACACCGTCGCCAGCCCACTCGGCACGCTCAGCTTGGCGATGGCCCAAGTGACCCCCAGGTCCAGCTTGCGCATCGTGTAGTACTGGAAGTTGCGCCCGTACTTCGGCGCCAGCGTCCAGCCGACCATGATGAACATGCCCACATAGCTGGCGATGACGCTGGCGATGGCCGCTCCCTCCACCTCCAGGCGCGGGAAGATCCAGAACCCAAAGATGAGGCAGTAGTTCAACACGAGGTTGAGCACGTTCATCACGATCGCGGCGATCATGTGCACGTGGGTCTTGCTGATGCCGTCAAAGAACGCCTTGAGCGACGCCGTGGCGACCATGGACAGCACGCCCAGAAACCGGATCTCGCAGTAGGGTATGCCCAGAGATTTGACCGCCTCGTTGTTGGTCAGCACCCCAAACATGGACGGCGCAAAGTACCAGGCCGCCAGCGACGCGATGGTCCCCAGGGTCACGGCGATCAGCAGGCTATTGGTCAGCACCTGGCCCGCCAGGCCAGGCTTCTGCTCGCCAAAACGACGCGCCGTGATCGCCTGCGTGCCCACACCGATGGCGCTCAGGCAACCCCCGACGATCCACAGCAGCGGCAGAGAGTAGCCCAACGCTGCCTGTCCGGGAATGGACAGCGACGGATCGAGCTTACCCACGAAGAGCGTGTCCGCGATGTTGATGAACGTCTGCGTCAGCATGGCGAACAAGACGGGCGTCGCCAGACGCAGGATCTTCGGAGAGAGCTCTCGGCTGGGAAGAATCTTGGAGAGAAGACTCACGCGGCGGACGCTAACCCCCAACGGCCACACTGGCAAGAGACAGGGCGACGAGAGCTGCAGTTCAGCCGCGGCGCCCAAGCGAAAACGCCGCCAATCCCGTCGGGACCAGCGGCGTTGGCTCGTCGTGGAGCGGGGCTATTCGGCGGCGAGATCGCGCAGCTGCTGCTCAATCTCCTTCTTGCGCGTGAAGGACCACCAGGGTGTGCTGAGGGCTGCCGCCGTGAGGCGCGCGGCGCGCTCGGTGCGGTCCTCATACCGGTCCAATGTGTTCTGCGCCTCTTCGCGCCAGACCTTCCAGTCGCGCAGCATGTCGTGCGCCCTCTGGAACTGCTCGATCGCCTTGTCCCGCTGGTCGATCACGTCGTCCAGGCGCGCCAGGAGCTCGTCGCGCTGCTCGGTGGCCTTGTCGCGCTGGTCGAGCACGCGGTCCAGCCGGTCCAGCAACGCATCCCGCTGTGTGATGGCCCGGTCGCGTTGTTCGGCCGCGCGCAGCGCTTTGTCGTCCGCGCGGGTCCGTTGCTCGAGGGCGCGCTCCACCGCAGCCTCGACGCGCATGAGTTTCTCGCGCAGCGCGTCCCGCTCACCCTCGACCTCACTCTTCTCGTCCATCAGACGGTCGCGCTGTCGGAGCGCGGCCTTCGCGACGCTCAACAGGCGGGCGGCGTCGCGGTCTGCGGCGCGCCGCGGACGCTGGTCGTCGGTGAGAAGCGGGGTGCCCGGGACCGCGTCGTCCAGCTCGCGGTCAATCTGGATCGCCACCAAAGTAGGAGCACGACGATCCGGGTTGTCCAGATCGTCGCTGCCGAGATCCAGATCCGGATGGGCGGCCAACTCCGACTTCCCAACCAGGGGACGGTACAGCGCCTTCTTGTCCACAAAGCGGCGCTCGACGGCGCCATGTTTCGTGAGCTTGCGCAGCGTCCGTACCGAGACACCAAAGTGCTCGCACAGCTCGCGTCGGGTCATCCACATCGGGACAACATCGGCGCCCTTCTTCTCTTCTGCGATCGGCATGGAACTGTTCATCGCGGCACCTTGTCCTACATGTAGGCTTCCTACCTTCAAGAGCTTCCCATGGGTGCACATGTGGTCAAGTTTCTTGCGACCACCGCAACCTGCTAGGATCCACACCATGAACCGACGACGGATTCTCTGGGCCTGCGCGGCCCTGACACTGTGCTCGACGCCGACCATGGCGACCGCCGACACAGCCGCCAAGGACGCCATCCTCACGGCAAAAACCGCCACCGGCCGCGGTGATTTCCAAGGCTGCGTCGACGCGTTGAAGGCGATGAAGAAGCCCGAACATCGCATGCTTGGCTTCTGCTATGAGCGTTTGGGAGACGACGCGAGCGCCCTACGACACTACCAGCTGTGGCTCAAGCAGAACGGTGCGAGCATGCGCGCCGCCTCCGTCCGGGTACGTGTCCAGGCCCTCGAGCGCGCGCCCATCGTGGCCCTTGAGCGCGAGGCGCGCGATCTCATGATCAAAGCGGACTTTCAGGGCTGCATCGACCGTATGGACCGCGCGGTCAAGCTCGGCAGCACAGCGTGGCACCAGCTGGGAATCTGCCACGAGCGCGCCGGCGCCAAAGACAAGGCCATCGCCGCCTACCAGAAGTGGCTCGCCATCGCCCCCGACGGCGAAAACTCGGACCTGGTCCGGCGCAAGCTGGACAAGCTCCAGTCCCAGTAACAGCAGCCGACACGCACCGGCCAGACTCGGCTGTGCCCGAGTTGACGGACGCGGACGCACGAGGCCGGGAGACTACGGGCCGCCGCAGGTCAGGAGGGTGGCCTCCACCCGCACAAGCTCTCCATCGCTGCCAATACAGCCAAGGCTCAGGTAGCGGCGCTCACCGATGGCGACGGCGTCGACGACGCGCACCCTCTCACCCGGGCCGCGCGGAATCTGGTCCTCCAGATAGCGGCGCAACGCGTAGCGGGGTGGGGCCGATGTGGGCTCCGAGACGGTCATGGTCACGTCGAGAGGCGCCAGGTCGTCATCGAAGGACGCCAGGATGGTGCGACCCGACTCGATCTTGGCACCCCAGTTGAAGTCCCGGATCACCACGCTGCGCTCGCGCGCCTCCGGCGGAAGCGGGAGAACGCCGTCACATTGCAGGACCACGGAGAAGCCCGCGTGCTGCCGCACATCGACCGCGACCCTGTCGCAATACTCCATCTCGGGATGCTCCAGAATCTTGCGGGTCACCACCACGTCCCCAGCCTGATCCAGCAGCCATACCTCGACGCCAAAGCCGGTTGCCACCGCCAGGACGGCGCCGCCAACGGCCCGCGCCCGAAGCCCGCCCGATCCCGAGGTAGAGACACTGGCAGCGCTGATGTCCAGGACCCGACCCGACGCCAACGTCAGCTCTCGCAGTGCCCCGGACCCGCCCAGACCTGACCCGTGCATACCGTACCTGACGAACGATCCCGACCACGTGGCGAGCATGATCTCCCGCCCGAGTCGCGTCAGCAGGAACTTCGGGCCACGATGGTCGGTGACCCTCCGGCCCACCGCGTCGCCGGCCGGGTTGAACGACAGCAGGCTGTAGTCATCGAGCTGGCGGCCCTTGAACCCAGCGACAAACCCTTCCGGCCCCGACACAAACCGCCCGCGGCACGCAAACACGCTGTCGGAGGCGCCAAGATTGGTCGCCGAGACCTTTGTGCAATCCCTGCCGCTGCGCGCCGGAATCCCGCTGGGTTCGGGTTCTACAAGCGGTGTGGCGCAGCTCGACAGCGCACAGAATGCTGCGGCGAAAAAAAATGTGGATCGTTTGGAGACCACCGCCGTTCAACCTCCCCATCGGGCAGAGCAGGAGTCGCCCCAAGGGCTCCCAAACAACCCCAACACACACTCCGACCGACCGCAGGAGAGAGGATACAAGATGTCAAACCGCACCTGGGCCATTTTCACCGTGGGAGGCGCCGTCGCCCTCATCGCACTCATCGTAGGGCTCACCAGCAATGGCGACGGCTTCACCCGCCGGGGGCCCATCACCGTGGTCGAGGTTCCCCAGGAGCCGCCGCGGCTCGATGTGGTCTTCACCATCGACGCCACCGGGAGCATGGGAGACGAGATCGAGGTGGTCAAGACCCAGATCTGGGACATCGCCAACAAGCTCATGGCCGGTAAGCCCTCCCCCGACATCCGCTTCGGACTCGTATTCTACCAGGACCGCGGCGACAGCTTTCTGGTCAAGAAGACCGAGCTGACCCGCAATGTGGACGCCATCCACGACGAGCTCATGGCCATCAGCGCCGGCGGCGGCGGCGACTGGCGCGAGCACGTGGGACGCGGCCTGCACGAGTCGCTCAACCTCAACTGGGACCGGGACCCCAAGGTCAGCCGGCTCATGTACCTGGTGGGCGACGCCCCCGGTCACGACGACTACAACGACGGCTACAGCATCGACGCGGCGGTGGCCAAGGCGAACCAGATGGGCGTGTCCATCAACGTGGTGGGCTGCTCCGGCCTCGACTCGGGCCGCGGCGAGTTCCAGGCCATCGCCCAGCGCACCGGCGGCACCTACTCCGACCTGACCTACAACCAGGTCATCACCGACCAGAATGGCCGCCGCAAGTCCGTAGTCTACTGGAACGGCGACTACTTCGAGGCCGAGGGTGAGCTCGACAAGGCGGACTGGGGACGCGGTGGCGCCGCCCTGCTCAAGGAAGGTCGCGTCCGCCGCGCGGCGCCCGCCACCCGCGCCAAGGCCTCGGCCCCCGGCGCTGCCACGGACAACAACCTGGACGAGATGGTGCTGGACTCCGTCAAGCAGGAGGCCAAGAGCAAGGGCGTCAAATACTGACGAGTCGCACGGGGAACGTCTCGGTCCCCGCGACCACACTCGCCGGCATGACGGCCGCCGCCCCCAGCCCCACGGCTGCGGCAACGGTGGCGGTCGTGTCGGCGTCGTCGCTCTGGGGGGCGGCGCCAGGACCGCCCCACGTAGGCGCGACGGTCATCGCGGCGATCCAAAGCACCACCGGGCGGACCCCACACCCCGCAGCCTGCAGCGCGGCGACCTGGCGCAGCAGGAGCGGGTGGGTCACGGCGAGCTGACCAGGTGAGGCGAGCGCGTCGCTGACGGCCTCCCTGGCTGATACGGCCTCTGCATCCGTCCACCCCGCGGCGACCACATCCGGGTGCAGAACCCACGGTCCATTCGCGTCGCCCACAGGGGGCAGCGGGGCGCCACCCAGCTCCTGCGCCAGGTCCCGCAGGGCGCCCAGAACACCTTCCATCCCGTCGTGTCCGAGGCCCTTGGCGCGGTCGTAGCCCCGCCGGACAAGCTCGGGGACCGGAACATCACTCGCGAGTCGTGTAACCACGGTGCAAGGTATCGCAGGAGCCGGCGCGGGTTGTCCAACCGCGCGCCGCCGTGTAGTGACGCAAGCTGTGATCATCGAGCCCATCTCCCCTGTGTCCACACCGACACTGATCGACGCGCTGTCGCGCTGGGCGCTGGCCTCCGGTGCGCCGTGGGACGCGGTCGCCGGCACGGCTGCCGGGGTGGTCTGCCTGGACTCGTCGCTGGTCACGGACACCCTCGGCCGTTGGACACTCGCGGCCGCGATGCCCGTGGCAACCCTCGCGTGCACAGCCGGACAGGACCCCTTTGGCGCCGTGGGGAGATTGTTGGCCCGGGGTCGGGAGGTGGCGCCCACGGATCTGCCCTTCTGCGGCGGTGCCATCGGGATCTGGGGGTACGACTGCGCGGAAGCATCCGGCGCTACGCACCCGGTGCGCGACGGCGACAAGCTGCGGGCCTGGTGGGGCTTCTACGACACGTTCGTCGCCATCGACCACCACACGCAGCGGGCCTGGGTCGCGTCGTGGGGGCTGGCGCGGCCAGACGCGGAGCCAGACTCCGGTCTCGCGCGGGCGCGCATCGCGGCCATCCTCGCGGAGCTCCCGGCACCGGTGTCGACAGATCGATGCGTTCCCCAGACGGCGCCGCGGGTGGCCCCGGCCATTACACAGGCCCAGCACGGGCAGATGATTGATGCCATTCTGGAGGACATCGCAGAGGGCGAGTTCTACCAGGCGTGCGCGACCTACCCTATGACCGGCCCGCGCGGCGGCACGGCGCTGGAACTCTTCCACACCTTGCGCGAACGAACGCCGGCCCCCTTCGCCGCGTACCTGGCCCCCGGGCATGGGATGTCACTCGCCGGGGCCTCTCCGGAGCGGTTCCTGGACTTGCGCCGCGGGCGCGTCCACGCGCGCCCCATGAAGGGGACCCGGCCCAGGGGCGCCACCGCCGCCGACGACTTGCGCCTGCGCGCGGAGCTGCGCGAGTCTGCCAAGGATCGCGCGGAGAACGTGATGATCGTGGACTTGATGCGCAACGACCTGGGCCGCGTGTGCACCATCGGCTCCGTCCGCGTCCCGGCCCTCTACACCGTGGAAACCTACGCGACCGTCCACCAATTGACCTCGACCATCACCGGACAGCTGCGACCCGACGTCCCCCCGTGGGAGCTCGCGCGCGCCTGCTTCCCACCCGGTTCCATGACCGGCGCGCCCAAGCTGCGGGCGATGGAGCGGCTGGCCCAATTGGAGCACGCCGGACGCGGGTGGTACTCGGGCGTCGCCGGCTACATCGACGTCCGCGGAGAGATGGACCTGTCCGTTGTGATCCGCACCGCGCTCGTATCGGAGGCTGGCCTGCGCTGGCACGTCGGCGGCGGAATCGTGGCCGACAGCACCCCAGAAGCGGAGTGGCGCGAGTCCCTCGACAAATGTCCGGCGTGGCTGCGCGAGTAACCGGCAGGCCAGCGCCTGGACGCTCTCAAACGTAGGTCACCCTGCCGCCCGGCTCGGGCGGGTCCCACCCGCTGCGGCGCGTCACTGGAAGGTATCCACCACAAACGGCGCTGCTGCGGAGTACTCCTCGCGGGTGATATGGCCGCGCTCGAGCAGGCGGCTCATCAGAGACTCCAGCCGCTTGGGCCACCAGCCCTGCGCGGGAGTGGCGCCGCGGCGTTTGTACCGCGCACCAAGCCAGGGCGCGGGCTTGAGTGCGGCGAGAAACGCACCCTCCAACGGCGTCACCTTGGACACTGGCTTGCCGAAGTAGAACCAGCTCGCGCGGCCAATTCCATACAGGTCGGGCCCAAACTCAATGCAGTTCAGGTAGAGCTCCAGAATGCGGCGCTTGCTGACGACCGACTCCATACGCCAGACGATGAGCGCCTCCTCCAGCTTGCGCGCGAGCGTCTTGCGGCGCGTCAGAAACAGGTTCTTGACCAGCTGCTGCGACACGCTGGAGCCGCCGTAGACGTACCGACCCTTGTCCAGGTTCAGCCGCAGCGCCTTGCGCATCAGCCCCATCGCAAAACCGGGGTTGGACGCGAAGAGAATCTCCTCCGACAGGTAGGCGGAGGCGGCCACGTGCCGGGGAATGGACCCGATGGGCACGTAGCGGTCGCTGCCCGGACCCACGAAGATACCGGCGCGGCTGGTCCCCTCCGTCACTTCTTTGCGGTAGCCGTCGTCGTTGAGCACATCGGGGTTCAAGCCCCCAAGCGTCGTCAGCTTGCAGGTACCGGGCAGGCCCCGGACCTCCAGGTCCGACGCATAGGGTTTTTCCAGATCCACGTGGAGAGTCAGACCGGGCGCGAACGTTCCCGTAGCCCGAATCTCCTCTTTGAGATTGGGAAGCAGAGCGCCGGGCAGGGCGCGCAGGGCGGTCTCGCAGTCCACCTCGTCCACGTCGGCCTTCAATACCACGACCAGCGGTGCCGCCGCGGGCTGCAACACGTTGCGGGCCTCTCCGGAAAACCGCACGGTAGGACCGTCGGGCAAGGTCGCGTCGGCAGTGCGGACCACAAAGCGATCCTCTTCGCCCGGAGCCTCGGCGGGCACGTAGAACGCCTCAAAACCCAGCTCGGCGGAGACACCCTCAAACGGCGCCTCGGCCACCTTCGGGACCAGCGCCCCGAGCTCCGTCAACTTCCAGGCCCCACGGACGCGCCACCCGTGGGCGCTGGACACATGCGCGTCGCGCTTGGCGAGCGATTCGGGGGCGGCGGGCACCATCAGGGTCGGACGCACGGTGAACATCCCGGAGACGCGCCCTTCCAGCGCCGCGTCCTGGGCGGGCTGCCAGCGGCGCACCAGGCTGCTGAACTGCACGCCGTGGGTCTCCACGCGGACCTCGTCATCCTCCGACCCAAAAAAGATCCTGACCGAACCGCCGCCCAGGCGACCGGTGACCACCGCGTTCCCATTGCGGGCGGAGGCGGCCACGTCGTCCAGGGTCACCAGGCCCTCCACCGCGACGGAGCCCTTGTCCACCTCCACAAACTCCAGCAGCTGCGTGAGTCTGTTCACGACCGCCGTCGCCGCCTGCGGGTCGGTCAGCAGACCGCGCCACCGGTTGGCAGCAGTAGACGCACCACCGGCCGAATCCCGCCGACCCACAACAATCCTGGGCCGTCTCAGGTGTACCTTGCCGCCCGGACGGACCTCTGCGCGATCCACCTCGAACTTTCCATCCCACCCAGCCAGCCCGAGCGCCCCCTGCAGACGACGCGCGGCGAGCCTGGGTTCTCCGTCGACATACGCGAGCTCAAAGTGGCGAGCGCTCACGTCGCGAAGGTTCTCCAATACGGTGCCGTCGAGGCTGCCGCCCTCCGCGGCGATGAGATCCGTCAAAGGTACCGAGCGCTCGAGCTGCGCGGAGGCCTGCCAGCCCTCCCCGGAACGCATCATCGACGCGTCGACCCGCATCGGCTCAGGTCCGCAACCGCGGGCACAATCCGCAACCAGCGTCGCGTGCCAGCCGGCCCGTCCCGGCTTGCCATACACGCTCAACCGCTCCAATGCGACCTCGCGTTTCCCGGCGGCGCGCAGGACGATCTTCCCTTCGGCGCGCACGACGCCCAGCATGGAAGCCCGCGCGGCGGTTTCCCCGCCGGGCCCAGCGCGCGCTCCCTGCCGCAGGTCCACGGTCCCATCGAGTCCGACGACGTGGACCGACTCCACGGTCGGTACGCCACGGGCCAGGGTCGACCAGCTCAGCGCGGCGCGCACGCTGTCGGCGCTGGCCTCGACGTCCGCCCCGCGCACCGCCACACCGAGCAGCTCCACATCGAGCCCGGGCGACACCGACGCCTCCTCCCACTCCACGAGCAGACCGCGCTGCGCAGCGGCACCGCGGATCCGGTCGAGGACCAGGGCTTCAATCTGTGTGCCCAGCCCCAACACCGCTCCCGTCACCAGGAGCAGCGCCAGGACGCAATACACCACAAGCCGGCTCGGCGGTGGCCCGGTCGAAACGGGCTTGCCGGGTGGCACCGCGGGCAGAGGCGTCTTGCCGACCGCGTACAGGGTCCGCGCATCGCCGTCCCCGCCAGGGGGTAAATCGGGTTGTGAGGCTTCCGCCATGCCCCGACATGGTACGCCACATCCGGCTGCTGGCAAACCGTCCACCGCGACCCTGACGTGCACCGTACGATTTTCAGGCTTCCCCCAGGACAGGCGGCGGGTCTCGCGGGTGGTGCTGGGCCCTTGAACCAGGCGCTCCGAACCACAGTGCGATTCGACAGTGACGACGTCCAAGCCGCCAGCGTGGCTACCGTGGCGCCACGATGTCGAGCAGATCTCGCCGGAAGCGGTGCCATGCCTCCACGTCGCTCGGCCAGCGCGCGGCGGTGCCATCCGGGACGTTGGCGAGGGCTTCGGGGATGTGTGATGCGATCAGAGGCGCGCCCTGTTTTCCCGCCAATTTCAGGATCTCCGCGTCTTGTAGCCCGCGGCGCCAATTCTTGAGGCGGATGGAGGGCAGCGGTCCGGGGCTGCGCGACAGGTCCACATTGGGCGCGATGTCGAGCATGCCCCCGGGGTATACGATGGTGCCGTTGCCAAACCGGTCGTCGCCCGATTTGTAGCTGGGTTTGACGTAGGGGTTCTCCGGGTCACCCAGGTTTCCGGCCCACAGGAACGTTCCGCTCAAATCATAGCGTGCGGCGATCAATCCCCACGTGGCCATCTCCCAGCCGGCGGCGTTGATCGTATGCAGGCCCACGTGCGGATGGCCCTCGTGGTAGAACCAGACACGCTCACCCGCGGCCGCGCGCTGCGCGAGAAACCCGGTGTTGGCAGCCCCGGCGTTCGGCGCCCAGTGGCGGATGGTCCCCACCAGGTCGTCGTCGGTCCCCACCCACTGCGCGGCGTCCGCGTGGCTGGTCCAGATGAGATCGATGGTGCCCGCTCCGGCCCCGTCGTCCAGCGCGCCCTGCACAGCCTTCATCTCCGCGTGCCACAGCTGCGGATCCGCGTCGGCGCCCTCGTCGGTCTTGCCGTCCACCTCGTCATAGATGTACGCGAACCAGTCGGACTCCCAACCCTGCGCCTTGGCGTGCGCGGCCCACGCCCGGGCCCGGAACGCGTAACTGTCGAGCGCGCCCTCGGGAAGCGGCTGCGCGCTCCCGCTGTAGACCTGCGGCCACGGCGTCCGCCAGACGGGAGGGGCCACGCCCACGCCGGGACCCACATACCCAGCCTCCGGCGTGAAGAGTTTGCCGGTCAGCACCGGACCAAAGGCCTCGTCGTACGCGTCCCACTCGGTCCCCGTCCTGGCCTCGTTGGGGTCGGGCCCGACCCAGCCGTTGAACCGCTCGATGAACGTGACGCGGTGCGCGTGCGCCAATTGCTGGTAGCACTGCGACATCGCGGACCAACCTGGCGCCCCGAGCTCGGCTCCGATCCCCTCCTGGACGTACGCGTCGTACAGCTCGGCCACCGCGTCCACCGTGGGCGTCTCCGGCAGCGCCGCATCCACCACCACGACTGTCAGCGGCGCTCGGACCTCCCGGCCACCAGCATCGACCACGATCTCGCCCCTGTATTCACCCACCGGCGTACCCTGCGGCACAAAGACGTCGATCCACACCGCACGGTTGTAGCCGTGGGCGCCCGGGACCGGGAACGACTCGACCAGCGTCTGCGGTGTGGGGCAGCGGCGCTCAAAAGGCACCAGGGCGTCTGGATACCAATCCGGCCACGGCAGCACCTCACTGGGTGTTCCCCATTCATAGCCTGCCGGGTCTGCCCAGTGGTACAGCGCCAGGAACCGCTCCACGTGCAACCCCTCGAGCCCCTCGACGGACAGCCGCGTCTGGACCGCGTCGCCCCTGTGCACGAACACCGTCTGGAACGCGACGGTCTCTCCACGCACCGCGCGCAGAACGACGCCGGAGGCCAGCTCAAAGTCCGGCCCCTCGTCTGGCACCCGCCCGTGGCTCGGCAGCTTGAGGAGGTCGCTGGTGGCGCAGATCTGCATGCCCGACGGCCCATCCAGGCACCCGGGCGAGTGACGCCGATACCACAGCGCGGTGACCGCGACGCAGGCCAATAGCAGCCCCGCCACCAACACAGCGGCGACGATTCTAGAAATACGAGGCGACGCTGAAGAGGATGGCTGCGCTGTGTTCGACATTGGCCAGCGGATCTTCCGAGATTGTGCGCTGGTAGTCCAGCTTGAACACCGTCTCCTCCACCGGTCGGAAGTTCAGGCCAGCGGTGACCCGGTGAACCTGGTCACCGTCACTGTCGGTATCAAAATCCACAAAACCGTACCGAAGCCCAGCGGCAAAGCTGCTGCCGGGCAGCAAGGTGTCCCGCAGGAACCGCACGACCAGCTGCGTGTACGCCCCCCATTGGCTCGACGCGTACAGCCCGCCCGCCTCGGGGGGCACATCGATGGACGCCCACGCCAGCTCGGTCTGCCAGGAGAACCGGCCACGGTCCACCCGCAGGTCCAACGCGTACAGCCCCAGGGTTCGGGTCTTCTCCACCCGCTCGCCTCCCAGTTTGTACGCGTTGTACGGACCAAAATGTCCAGACAGGCCAAGCTCGAGTCCCGGAACGGGACTGATGCCGACGCGGCCCGTGACACTCGGCGACGGGTTGTTGTCCTCAAAGTTGTCCTTGCCCGCCGAGATGCGGGTTTGCGCGTCCTGCGCCACGACCTCGCTCAGCCCATTGACCGCGTAGATCTCGTAGGTCACTTGCGAGCCTGCAGTGGGGTGGACGGCGCCGTAGAAGCCCATTCCCACCTCGGACAGGGTGCTCGGAATGATCTCAGTCACCGCCAGGGGCCTGTCGGTGAACGCGTTCTGCGGCGAGTCGTGCTCCACGTTGAAACGCCCCAGGGGCGCGAGCAGGATTCCCGCGCGGAAGGTGAACGCCGGATCGATCTCGAAGTCGATGGTGCCGAGCTCGAGCTTGATCTCTTCGCCGGCCTCCTCGATCTCCAGCTCGGATGTGATACGCACCCGGTCCCCGACCGGTGTGAATGTGAAGAAATTGAAACGCTCGGGGACGAAGCTCAGTTGGTCCACCAGTCCGTCGACGCGCTCGTAGCGCAGGTGAATGTCCGCGTAGCCCCCGAGCGTCGTCTGGCCCATCGTCGCCAACCAGGGCTTGCGGGCGTACGAGCTCTCCGCGCTCGGACTCCGGAGTGCCGGCGTCGAGATCGCTTTGACCACGTCTGGATCGAGCGGCGCGAGGGAGCGGTCCGTCGGGAGCTTCCGTTTGATCTTTACCTTGGGCTCCTGCGGCTTTGACGCGGGCTTTGACCCAGCGCTGGACTCGGCCTCCAACTCGTCACTGCTGGCCTCGGCCTCCGACTCATCGGCGCCGGAATCCGCCTCGTCCCCGTCGGCATCGGGCTCGGGCTCAGCGTCGTCGGTGGCAGCCACCTCGTCCGCGTCGGCGGGCGCTGCCTCCGCGTCGGCGTGCGACTCCGCCCACGCGGGGGCGGCCAGGCAGAGGCAGAACAGCACTACAATCGTCCGGATCGTCATTTGGGCACCACAATTTCAAGTCCCGCGGCAGTTTCGCGGACGGCGTACGTCGGAAGGGCGCGGGTCGCGGGCCCGCGGACAACGGTGCCATCGGGCTGGAAGGTCGACCCATGGCAAGGACAGCGAAGAAAGGTACCGCTGGGGCGCAACCGGCATTCCAGGTGCGTGCACACCCCGGAGAGCGCCACGAACCCGGCGCCCTGCCGCAACAGAACCAGCGGCCCTCCGGCGCGCGCGACGTACCAGGCGTCGTCAGAATCGAGCAGCTGGTCGCCCGACACCGACAGGACGTCGCCGTCCACCTTTGGCCGCAATGTGGGGACCGAAGCGCACGCCGGCAGCAACACCGACGCGCAACCGGCGGCGCAGCCTTTGGCCGTCCATTGCAAAAACGTTCGACGGTCCATGGCTACAAACTCAGCACAAAAGCGCGCAGCGCAGCCTGGTCTTCCACGGACATCGCCGTGTACGCATCGGCGGACGCCTGCGCTTCCCCACCGTGGGCGCGAATCGCCTCGTCCAGGCTGGTCGTTCGCCCGTCGTGCAAGTAGAAGACCTCACCGCCGATGAAGTCGGCAGCCACCCGCAATCCCCACAGCGGCGGCGTCTTCCACTCCCGCCCTGTTGCCGCACCGTCGGGCCGGAAGTCAGCCAGGCCCTCGCCCATATCGTGCAAGAGCAGGTCCGAGTAGAGGAAGACATCCTTGTCTGCCAGCGCGTCGATGGGGTGGGGACCCGTCCGCATCACCGGCGTGTGGCACCCGTCACAATTGGCGTTCTCAAAAAGTGCCTCTCCCGCAACGACCTGCGCGGTGCGCTCACCTTGTGCGGGAGGCGCGAGCAGCCGGACGTACATCGCGGTCTGTCGGACGCGCTGCGCGGGAAGCTCCGGGTCCGGCGCAGGGTCCCCCACGCCAACGCCCCCGGCTTGGAAAGCCCCCGGCTCGTCGGGCAGAAAATCGCTGGTGATCCCCATGTCCTGTTGGTAGGCGCCAGCGACCTGCTCTAGCAGCGACGCGACGTTTGCCTTGAGGCCAAATCGGCCCACGTGCAGTCCGGAGCCACCCCCGGGCTCCGACACCGGCACCCACGGCGGCGATCGCACAAGGTTGGCACGCCCGCTGACCCCGTCGCCGTCCTCGTCATCCGGATCTTCACCGGCGAGGATCGTCTCTTCTGGAATCGCCTCGATGAGCCCGCGTCCAAACACCGGTGGCGGGAGCCGCGGCGAGGTCTGCGCTCCCTCCGGGATCACCTCAGGCTCGGCGCCCGGGATGGCCTTGTCCTGCTGTTGGGGCCCGCCCAGATCGAGCAGGAGGTCGTCACCGCGGCTGAACCGGACAAGAATCTCATCCGGCGTCCCGCGACCGTCTCCCGGATGACAGCCGCCACAGCTGACGTGGTTGAAGACTGGCCCCAGTCCAGTCTGCGGCGTGAACGCCTCCTCAAAGGCCTCGTCGCCCTCCAGGAACATGCGCAGCTGCGCGTCGGTCAGCCCGGGAAGTGGCCCGTCCAGCGCGTCAGCACCGTCGGGCGTCTCCGTTAGCAGCGCATCGCAGCCCGTCAGCGCGAGCACCAACAGGCCCGCGATCCAAAACGCTCGTCGATTCATTTGGCACACCTAATCCGGTCATTAGGTACACCAAATAACCTACAAGGCGGCCGCTATCAAGGGAATGCGGTTGGAGGGCTCAGATCGCAAGCGCTCCGAGCGAGACAAGGCGCGCGCGCGCTGCCGCTCGTCGGCAACCCAGAAGGCTGCGAACCCGGAGCGGGCTACACTGCGTACTTGTCGGGCCCGGGTTTCATCCTCTGGCGGCGGATGGCAACCTTGGCCATGAGATCCAGGGCCTCCGCGTGCCGTTCCGACGGCTCCTCGTGCACAACGCGCAGCGGCGGGCTGTACGGAGACTTATTGGCTTGTGGGGCTCGCGCCTCAACGTCGTATGCGGCGGACATAAGGGGCCTCAGGTTCAGGGTCGTTTCCCCTGATCCATCGGCACAGTTGGAGCCCGTCTTGACGAGAATCTCAGCGCGCGGGGTAAATCCCGCCGGCGGCTACGGCTCGTAACCGGTCAACCCGTCGCCGTCGATGCCGACACCAAGCTCCACCGTGGAGTCCTGGTCGGCGCGCTGGGTCCAGGTGAGGCCGTTGCCGACGAGCGGCGGATCGTCGTCTTCGAGATCGATGCGCGTGTAGGTATCCTCGCCTGCGCCCGAGTCGATGAAGAGGCCGTACGTGGGAAGCGCGCGCCGCGGGTCGGTGTCTTGCTCGAATTGACCGGCGGCAAAACCCCATGTGTTGGTGGACAGAGCCACGTGCTCGTCCGTCCCCGCCATGTCCAGGAAGAGTCCCGCCCCGTTTCCGTTGCCCACGCCCGCTGAGCCGTTGGCCGCGCGGTAGCTGTCGTCGCCCAGGAAGTCGGCAAAGACGCCGGCGCCAAGCTCGCGACCATGCCCGAGCAACGCCGCGATGAGGCGCCCGTCCTCGAGGTACACATCGTCGCCCGCGTGCTCGAGGAACGTGCCCACCGAGACCGTGTCACCAAAACCCATCGCACCGTAGCGCGCGTCGTAGGTGTCGGCGCCGGCTGCGTCGACCAAGATGCCGGTGCCCAGGGGGACT
>CALBXO010000799.1 GCA_937890335.1 uncultured Pseudomonadota bacterium
CGGCGGCAACAACGGCGGCAACAACGGCGGCAACAACGGCGGCAACAACGGCGGCGGCGAGCTGTCGTGCGACACAATGCCGTCCGGGAACTACACGCCTGCCGATGGCGACGCCTGCGACGTCGTGGCCCAGGACTGCCCGGACGGAGCCGATGGCTGCTTCTTCGGAGAGGACGGGGCGGATTGCTTCCCTGCAGGCGACGTCAAATGCGGTGACACGTGTGTGAACGCCAATGATTGCCGCGCTGGCACCATCTGCGTGGACAACCCTGGGCGCTGCCTGGGCATCTGCGAAGTCGGTGGCGAGTGCCCTGGCGACGCGCAGTGCGCCGGCCTTCAGGGCAGAGACGATGTTGGGGTGTGCACGATCCCCGAGCCGGGCGAGGACTGCGATGTGTTGCAGCAGGACTGCCCGGAGGGCGAAGCGTGCTACGTGGTCAACGCGAACCAGGAGTGCACGCCGCCGTCACCGGCCAATGCTGGCAGCGGAGAGGCGTGCGAGTTTGCCAATGACTGCCAGCCCGGCCTGCTCTGCGTAGGCTCGGAGGAGGATCAGGTGCTGATGTGCCTGCCTGCGTGCGCGACCGATGGCTCCGTGATGTGCGATGCGGGACAGTGCGCTGAGCTGCAAGGCCTTGGTGGCATTGGCGTCTGCGTCCCGAACTGACCTGATTACTGGAGCGTGAAACGCTCCAGCGGCTGCCCCAGGCGCATCTCGGCCTCGCGTCCCGGGTCGGTCTCCACTCTCCCATGATGCACCAGCACCACCCTCTCGCGGACCGCGAGAGGGAGCGTCTCCAGCTCCTCGAGGTGGGTGTGGACGGTTGCGTCGTAGCGGGGATAGAACGCGCAGTCGTGGAAGAGCAGATCGCGCCCGCTCACGTTGGAGAACAGCTCACCGTCGGCGTTGAACGTACAGTCGCCGCTCCAACGAACGGCGCCCTCGATGCCGTCGATGCGAAGTACGATGGCGAAGCTCTGCATGCCCACCACATGTGGCACCGGAATGAACCGCGCCTGGACTCCGCCACCCACGTGGGCGGACCCGTTGTTGGGGCGAGGATCAAAATACGTGTCGAGGCTGGCGGGGATCGATCGATTCTGCTCGATCTGAAGCGGGCTCATCTTGGGTTCAAGCGCGTCCCAGACCCGATCCAGGACGTTGCCACAGCTGTGGATGGGGATCTTGCGCTGGTGAAGGAAGAGAGACTTGTAGCCAACCGTCTCCAGGCCGTCGATGTGATCGCCGTGGGTGTGGGTAATCAGGATGGCGTCGATGTCTTCGTAGCCGAGGCCGAGCGCATGCAGTTGGAGACCACAGGTGTGCCCGCAGTCGATGAGGATCCTGTGGGTCTGAGCCCCGCGGGTAATCACGAGCAGCGCGCCCGTGTTGGCGAGTCCCCGGTCGGCATCGAACGCGCCCCCAATCCCCAACAGCACGAGTTCGACGTTGACCATCTTCAGGCTCCCAGGCCCGCGCGAAGTTCCGCGACCCGCTCGGTCTGCGCCTCGACCTGGAGCTCGCGCCAACCGTTGAGTGCGCGTCCCAGGAGTGAGGACGCCTGGTTCACGTCGCCGTCGCGCAGGCACGCCCTTGCCATCGCTTCCTCGGCCAGGAGTACGTCGTCGACCACGAAGCTCAGCTCTTCCGCGCCCTCGCGTGCAGCGTCCAGGTGGATGGCTGCCGCCGCGCGGTGCAGTGGCGACCCTTCCGCGCCTGCCAGCGCCGCGAGGCTGGCGTGGGCCTCGACGACGCCGAGCTTGTTCCCGCGCTGTTCCGCGTAGGTCTGGGACCGCTCGTACCAGTCCATGGAGATGTCCGCGCGGCCCTGTACAAGTGACAGGTCGCCCATGAGGCGCTGAAGGGCGCCCACGGCGCTGGTGACGTGGTACTTCTTGGACAGACGCAGCCCCTCCTGGAGCGCGTGGAAGCCGTCGCTTGGGTGTCCGTCGGCCACGAGGAACCGTCCATACTCCAGGAATCCCCGAAGCAGGATGAGCCTGTCGCCGACACCACGGGCCAGCTCGATGGCACGTACATAGCGCTGGTGCGCCTCGTCGGTCTTTCCCTGGCGGGCGAGGTTCGCGGCCAGGGCGAGCTGACAGGCCGCGATCTCAGGGCCGGGGCTGGAGGCGCCCAGCGCGGTCAGCAGGCGCCGGAGCTTGCCCTCCGCCTTGGCCAGGTCACCAGTGCGGGTCAGGACCTCGGCGTACCGGGTCTTGGTGGCCAGCAGGCCCAGCGGCGGCTCGGTGGTTTTGAAGCGGGCAAAAGCTTGCTGCAGGTACTTCTGAGCGGGTTTGGCGTAGCCGTTGTCCAGCAGAACCGTGGCCATTTCCAGCAGGGCGGCGCCAACGCCCCAGACGCATTGGATCTCCTGGAAGACCGTGGCAGCCTCGTCGAGGAGGCGGTTGGCCTCGTTGATTTCCGTGCCTTGGCGCGCCACGCGAGAACGCTCCAGCAGGGCCACGCCGAGGCCAACGCCTGGATGTATCTTCTCCAACGTGCCGAGCATGGCCACGTAGTCGGCCGTGCGAGCGCCTGGGGGCAGTGGCGATCCGTCCCATGCACGACGGAATCCGTCGATGACGTCGACGAGAATCTCGTCGGCGTCTTGGATCTGGGCGGTTCTGTGCGCCAGCATCGCGGCCTGCAACCTGATTTCGAGGACGTCGTCGGGTTGCTCGAGGTGTTCGGCCAGGCGCTGGGCCAGGACCTGAAGTGCCTCGAAGTCGGCGGTGGCGCCGGTGCGAAGACGCAGGTAGCCCAGCGCAATGAGCATGCGCAGGCGCGTCCCATCCAGGGAGGTGTGGGCCGATGCGATCGTGCGGCACTTCTCGAGCAGGAACGCGGCCTGGGCCAGGCGGCCTTCGTTGATGCGGCAACGGGCCGCCTCGAGCAGAAAGCGGATGGCCTCGGTCAGCTCGCCGGCGTGTTGATAGTGGGTTCCGATTTCGTGGTAGTGGCCGTCGAGTTGCTCCTTCGCTGCGTAGAATCGGTACTTGGCCAGGGCGGCACGGCGGTGCAGCGACTCGGCGTCGGTCAGCTCGGCGGCTTCCTCGTCGATGATCTGGTGCATCAGCGGCTGGCAGAAGCTCACTGTCACGCCGAGCTCTTCGTCGTCGCCCAGACGCAGGATGTCCTCGCGGGCGATGTCGCGAATGTGTTGGCCGAGGCGTGCGTGGGCGGAGACCGCCATCTCGTGGCCGGATTCCGCCTCGAGTAGAAGCATCTCCGCAAGGAGGTCGAACGGAACCGTCCGGCCCAACGCGGCGCACCGCAGGAGGACGTGTTCCACCTCCTTGCCGTGCTCCAGCCGATGGGTCAGCTGCGCCCGACGCAGGCGCAGCAGACCTCCGATCTTGGGCGGGATCAAGCGCGAGACATCCACATCGTGGCGGAGACCGATTCCATCGGCGTCGGGGACGACGAGATCCTCTTCGAGGAGGTGTCGCAGCAGGAGGCGGATGTGCAGCGGGTTGCCATAGCTTCGGCGCGCCACAGACCGAAGGAGGCGAGCGCTGGGCTGTCCGCGCAGCCGACTCTGCGCCTCCTCGGCCTCCGCATCGAACGCGGCGCGGCAGAACTGCAAGGCGGCCTGGGCGCCCAGCGGTCCCAACGGCCACGTGACCACGCTGTCGTTCAGACTGCGCAGCTCGAGCAGCTCGCCTGCGATCTTCGCGATTGCCCCCTCGCGCCGCAGCGAACACACAACGAGGAGCGGGACGTTGCCCTGTGGCAGCAGAGTGGCCAGTGCCTTGAGCACGGCCAGGGTCTGCTGGTCGAACCAGCGGACGTTGTCCAGGTGGATGGTGAGCGGGGTTCGTCTACAGATCTCCGCGATGAACTCGGCGATCGCCGCCGGATTGTCCGCGGATTTGCCCAGGGTCTGGGAGAAGAGAGTCGCGACGGCCTCGCGTTCCACGCCGGTCAGTCCCCGCCCCAGACGTCTGCGCGCCTCTTCTTCGATGTGGTTGGGTGAGTGCCCGATGGTTCGTTCGCGCCGCTGCCCCAGGCATTCTGCCAGGGCGTCCGCCATGCCCTCGAGTTGCAGTGGAGATCCCTCGCGGTACGCGCCCCCACCCGAGGACGTGCCCTTGGCGTGAGCGGCCTCCCGAACCAGCCACTCGCCCATCCGGCTCTTGCCCACGCCTGCGGCGGCGCCGAGGAGAATGATCTTGCCGTGCCCGGAGGCGTGGCAGTTCTTCGCCGCGGTCATCAGCCATGAGCACTGTTTCGCGCGGCCGATGACTGGCAGGGCGTCGGTGGTGTCGGCGAATTTATGGGAGCGAATCATGGCCGACGGCCGCGGACCCTGCATCACAGGGGGCTCCGCTACCGGGGCGCCGCCGCGCAGCACGCGCGAGATCGCTGAGTTGCGCAGGCTGTCGCCCCCGCTGGGTGCCGCGTACGGTTGACGGGCCTGCACCTCCGACGAGCGGCGTGTAGGGGCGGTCTCGTGACCACGGTCCTGGGGCCGTTGTTTGAGGCGGGTCAGTTCGTCGAGTGCCTCAAAGAGCTTGAGGCCGTGCTCGTAGCGTCTGTCTGGCTCCTTGGCCGTGGCCCTGCGGACCACAAAACCCAGCGGAGAGCCTTCGACCTCGGGCGGCATGGGAGGAAGCGGCTCAAGCAGGTGCCGCTGGGCCAGCTTCTGGGTGCTCTTGTCGTTGAACGGCCGCTTGCCGACCAGCATTTCGTACAGAATGACGCCGAGTGAGTAGACGTCGGAGGCTGCGAGCAGCGGTTGCCCGGAGAACTGCTCCGGGGACATGTACTCGGGCGTTCCAAGGCCCGCTGGGTCGACCTCACCGATGATTTTCGCGATGCCGAAGTCCAGGACCTTGACCCAGTCCAGCTCGCCATACATCTCGGACAGGAAGATGTTCGCGGGCTTGAGATCGCCGTGAATGATCCCGATGGAGTGGGCTTCGCCGAGGCTCTTGGCGATTTGCTTTGCGATGTTGATGGAGTCTTCGCTGACCATGCTCTTGACGCGCCAGAGGCGCTCGTAGAGGGTCTCGCCCTCCAAGAACTCGGTCACGAGGTACAGCGAGCCGTCATCGGTCTCGCCGTAGTCGAACAGCGTGATTGTATTGGGGTGGCGCAGGCGGCTCATGTGGAGCGCCTCTTTGCGGAAAGCCTCCGCAAAGTCGAAGCCCTGAATGGCGTGAGCGTTGCGGCGCACGGTTTTGAGGGCGACGTGCCGGTTTACGCCCTCCTGGACCGCCCGGTACACGATGCCGAAGCCACCGCGTCCGATCTCTTCCAGAATCACGTACCGCCCCGCGACGCAGTCGCCGGGTTGGAGTTCGCCGTCACTCATACACACCTCCCGCGGGGGGAATCATGCGCCCGCGCGAGCTCTCAGTCCAGTTCCCAGGCTCTCAGGGGCCGGTCCGAGTCGTTGGTGTCGCGGTTGAGGAAGCGGACGTAGGCGTCGTCGATGCTCCAGATGAGATCGGCCGTCGCCCGGTCTACAAGTGTGTGTGCCGCGTCCGGGCTCGGTGCGCCGGGAACCTCCACGATTGCCGCCGCCCCGTAGTTGAGCTGGCGGGCCGCCTCAGCGTCGAGACCAAAGTGGAGCATTGTCCCGCCGCGGGCCACGAAGAACCACTTCCGGTCTCCGCGCTTCCAGGAGACGCGGTGGTGGTCTGTCAGGTAGCGCACCCTCAGGTCGCGCTCCTTGGCCTCGCGTTGGAGTCGCCGCTGCGCGTCGAGCGCTCGGGACTTCTCGCGCTCGGCGGCGAGCTTCTGTTCGTAGGCCGCCAGCCGCTTCTGCTCGGCGGTACCTTCGGGCTCGGCTTGCCGCTTGCGCTTCTTCTGGCGGTCCGCGTGCTCGGCGCGCCGCTGGTGTTTCTTGTTGACCAGTCCGGCCTTGAGCAGTTTGTCTCGCAGGTTCTGCATGCCATCTCCACGCTTAGAAGCGGGCCCTCTCGGCGGTGATCTCAAGCCGCACCGTCCATCCCTCGGGGACCCCGTCGCGGTTGAAATCGGCGTCCGCACCGCTGGCGCCGCCGAGGAGATCGTCCAGCGTGCTCGGCGACGGTGTGGAGACGGGCACCTGTTGGGCGTGCGAGCGCAGGATGTAGCCCTCCACAAGCAGGGTCATGTCGGCCCCGGCCCCATTTTCCGCCGTGGCACCGCGCATCTGCGCCGGCGCGATGGGCACGGGTACGTCAAAGCCCTCGCCGCGGAACAGCAGGAAGAAGTGCCTGCCCGGTGCGGTGTTGGGCGGCGTGGCGACCATGGTGAACTCCACAGGCTCCGCGCCCAGCTCCAGCGAGGAGCCTGTGAGCGGCTCCAGGCCCAACGGGTCGGCCAGGAACGCCAGGTCATCGGGTGGGGTGCCGCCCACGGGACCGGTGTGAAGCAGGAACGGCGTGCGCCCCCCGTCCAGCGCAAGGATGAAACCGGGCCGGATCCCCGAATCCCGAAACGCGGTGCGCGTGTACGGCTGCAGGGTCCGCGTCGCGCGGTTTGAGTTGGTGAAGGTGACCGACGTGCCGCGGTACAGGCCCTGCGGGTACGGCAGCTCCTCGGGCTCGGTCGCCAGGGGCCATTGGCGCTGCTTCACGCCGCAGACCCCGTCCAGACAAAGCAGCTCGACACGGCACTCGGTGTCCAGGTGACAGGCCTCACCGTCGGCGCCGAGCCCGTCGTCGCCCAGGGTCAGACATCCTGTCGCCATGACGGCAACGGCGAGCGGGAGGGGGAAGAGTCGGGTCATGGCTTCAGGTTGCGGGTGCTTCTGAGGCCGAGAAGACGGCCCGCGGTGGTGGCCAGCGCCGGGTGGAGGTCGCCCGCGTGCGCGACCCGCTGCAGGTCGGGTCCGCGCAGCAGAGGGAGCAGCTTGAGGCTGATGCCCGTGGGTGTGTAGGGGTTGCTGACAAGCGCCAGCCTGACCTCATACCGGACGATCCAGCGTGGACTTCGACACAGGATCGACAGCGCGTCGGCCAGGTTGGGTCGGCGCGTCGCGACGCCGAGAATGAGAGTCATGTCGATGCGCGGGTTCTGACACAGGCGCGACACAACGAGCGGGGAGAGATCCTCGAGCAGCCGCTCCAGGATGGCCCGGTCGCCCCCGCCGGCCATCTGCCGCCTCGCCCCCAGCGACACGTCCCGACCAAAGCGCGCCTGCTGCAAGGCCCGCGCGTTCTTGACTGCCTTGAACGCCGGCAGGTCCAACAGGAGGTGCGCGACGTGATCCCGGCCCTCGTCGCGCGCCGTCTCGTACCATCGGGACCGCCGCTCGTAGAGCTCCGCATCGTCAGCGGCGCCCAGGAGGAACAACACAGCGCAGATCCACGCGGCTTCCGCACGCGCGTCGCCGGTCAGTGTTCCACGGATGAGATGATCCAGGACAAACACGCCCGTGGCCGCTGAGGTCTGCGTCAGCGTGTCCCGCACGATGCCGACCCGCATGGCGGTTTCGGGCACGCGGCTGCAGCGCAGAAGCAGGGACTGGAGGGCGGGCCACGGGTCGTCGTCGACCCGGCGCGGGGCTGTGATCTCGGGCGCGGATTCGGGCTCGTCGACGCCGTCCATCGCGCAACTCCGGTTCACTTCGGACTGTCGTCTGACAGCTCTGCGTCTTCGATGTCCACCGGTGCGGCCTCACCCTTTGGGGTGATGTCGATCGCGTCCGGCGTCGCCAGCTCTTTCTGGTAGTTGCGGCGCATCTGACCGACGGCC
>CALBXO010000800.1 GCA_937890335.1 uncultured Pseudomonadota bacterium
GCGGCACTTGTGCCGATGGGCCCAGTGAATGGGAACCAATGACATCCCGTTGGGACACTACGTACTCACTCGCCGGATTGGACTCGGCGGCATGGGCGAAGTGTACCTCGCCGAAGACCGGACCACGGGCCGGCCCGCGGCGGTCAAGGTCATTCGCCCCGGCGCGTGGCTGAACCGGTTTGTCTTCGAGCGTGAGGTGGCCGCGCTCGCAACGCTGCGCCACCCCGGTATCGTCCGCGTCCTCGACTCTGGGATTGAGGACGGGACCCCCTGGTACGCGATGGAGCTGGTGCAGGGCCGCACGCTGGCGGACTGTCTGCTCCATCTCGCGCCCACGACCTTCGCCGCGGCGCAGTCCACGGCCATGACCTGCGACCTCAACCTGAGCCAGGACACAGCCGCGAGTGAGAGCGGCAGCGACACGGCCGACCCGCCGTCCAGTCACGCGCGGATGCGCATGCTCGGTTGGTTGGTCGATGTCGCGCGGGCGCTGGCCTACATCCACGGTGAGGGACTCGTCCACGGAGATCTCAAGCCCGGCAATGTGATGATCACGCGGGCGGACCGCGCGATGCTGATCGATTTTGGGCTCGCCGGCGTCGTCGGGTCCCGGGCCGATCCTACATCGATCGCCACGGCGGGCCTGCGCATGGGTACGGCCGGCTTCCTGGCGCCGGAACGCATCCGCGGTGAGGGGCTCGACGCGCGTGCCGACCTCTACGCGTTGGGCTGTTTGATCTACCTGGCGGTCACGGGCCGAGGGCCGGCTGGCCACGGGACGCCCGAGCGCCAGCTGAACGCGCACCTGAGCCGTACACCGGCCAAGCCTGGGCTCCTGGCGCCGGACGTTCCACCCGCGCTCGACGACCTGGTGATGGCGCTCCTGGCCAAGAATCCGATGGACCGGCCGGCCCACGCGGGCCTTGTCGCCACCGCGCTCGAGCGACTCGGCGCGCGGGGCAGCATCGACACCACGACCACGCCGGAGCCCCGACCGTACCTCTACCACCCCTCCTTCGTCGGCCGCGAGGCGCCGTTGGCCGCCCTTGAAGCCCAATGGGCCCACGCCGTGGCCGGTTCCGGCGGCGTGACCTGGATCCAGGGATCGCCCGGGTCCGGCAAGACCCGAATCATGTCTGAGTTTCTGCGTCGCGTACGTTCGCCGGACATGATCGTCTGCGCCGCGCACGCGGAAGCTGCTCCGCTGGGCGCCGGCGGACCCACCGGTTCGGCGCCGTTGGTGCTGTGGGACCGCGTGCTCCTGCAGCTCGGAGACCCATCGGGCTGCGCCGCGCTGGCGCGGTCCACGGACGGGGCGCAGGAAGCCCAGGTGCGCCTGGTGCGGGCCATCGCGCAGACACTCCGCCTGGCCTCTGTCGACAAGCCCGTGCTGGTCGTCCTCGACGACATTCAATGGGCAGACGAGTTGAGTCTGGCGATCCTGGAAGGCCTCGCCAGCGCGCTCAGGGACATCCCAGCGCACATCGTCGCAGCGGGCGTAGACGAGGCCAGTGACGTGGTCGGGGCCACCGTCGTCGAGATTGGCCCCCTCAACGATGTCGAGCTGTCGCAGGTGCTGTCGGAGTCACTCGGGTCGCAGCAGGTTCCCGCGACCGCTGAGCGCGTGGTCCTCGCCCATGCGAAAGGGAGTCCGTTCCTCGCGGTCGAATGGCTGCAGCTGCTGCTGCGTGGAAACGTGCTGCGCCGCGGCAACGACGGGGACTGGACACTCGGCTCTGAACCCGCCACCGCGCAGGTTATGGCCGTCGTCTCGTCGCGCGCCCCCGAACAAAGAGTCGCGTTGCGGCTGGCTGCGCTGACTGGAGCAGCGCGTGACCTGGCCGGCGCCGCAGCGGTCCTCGGCCGAACTTTCGACCCGGATTTGCTGGCGCAGCTCAGCGAACAGAGCGCATCGGAGGTGTCTCCGGCACTGCGTGAGCTGCTCCGCGCCGATCTCATCCGCGAAGCGGAGCACGATCTGCTCGCCTGGTGCGACGTGGATCTCATGCGCGCAGCGTACTCGGCGCTGGACCCGGACACGCGCCACCGCCATCACTCCGTCTTGCTCACGCTGTCCGCCTCTCTGAGCCATATGGAGCGCGCCTACCACATGTCGCGGGCCGGGCGGGTCGAGGAGAGCCGAACGCTCTACCTGGCCGCGGCCCGCGCGTCGCGAGAGCGCTGGGCAATGGACCACGCGTCGGCCTGTTATGAGGCTGCGCTGGCGTTGGGGGAGGAGGACGAGGTCTGGCTGGACGCCTGCATTGAGTTCCTTCGGCACGCGCTGCTGCCCCGGGACCACCCCCAGACGGTGCGTCGGGCGACCCACGCGCTGCGCGTCGCGCGCAGCCGAAACCACGACGTCGCCGTCGGCCATTGCCACAGCCTGCTCGCGGAGTGCGCCCTGATGGCGGGGTCGCTCGAGGAGGCGCGCCGCGAGGACACCCTGGCGCTGCGCTACCACGCACGGGCCGGCGACACGCCCGAGGAGGTCCGCTGCCTCATCCGCCTCGCGCGGGTTCAGCAGCTCTCGGGGCGACTCGACGACGCAGAGGGACTCGCGCGGGAGGCCGCTTGCCTGTCCGTAGGTGTGGCCGAGACAGAAGGACAGGTCCTGGCGGCCCTCGCGTCGATCATGTCGGACATGGGACGCCTGGACGACGCGGTCGAGATTTACAACCTGGGGCTGAAGTCCCTGCGCGCCCACGGCTCGCGGCGGCACCAATGCAGCGTCCAGCAGAACATCGGCGCGGCGCTGGCGACACAGGGCAACCCAGCGGGCGCGTTGGAGGCCTACGCTGCCGCGCTCGAGATCGCCGTGGACATTGGCGATGTGAGGCAACGGGCCCTGATCCGATGCAACATCGGCGTGGCCCACGCCAACCTCGGGAACCATGAGATGGCCCTGGAGCACAACCGGCACGCACAGGCGCTGTACCGGACCGTCGGTCAGGCGGCAGGTGTGGCCAATACACAGCGGGTCAACGGTCAGGTGCTCGTGGAGATGGGGCGCCCTGCCGAGGCGCTCGACGAGCTCGCCGAGGTCTTCGGGTTCTTCTGGGACAGCGGACAAACGACGTGGTGCGGTGATGTGCTGGCCTACATCGCCTGGGCGCACTTGATGATGGGGGACACCGCCTCCGCGCTGCGCCTCCTCGACGGCGTGGACCAGCTCACGGGCGAGTCGGAGGTCGCGGTCGTGCGCAGCCTGGCGCTGCGGTTGCGCGCCCGCGCGTTGATCGCTGCCATGCGGCATCGGGAGGCGTCCGAGGTCCTGGACCGGGCCGAGTTGGTCGCGGCGCAGATGGGCGCGACCGACGCCGCCGAGGACATCCAGGAGCTGCGAGAACGGATCGAGGAATCCCACGAGCCCCTGCGGGCACTGGGCTGAACCTCCCGCGCGCGCCCTGGGGATGCTGCGGGGGCACGCCCCAAGCGAAAGAGGCCGGGCGCCTCGCGGCACCCGACCTCCTCGTGTCTCAACCCGGAAGTGACTACCTGGTTTTCACCTTGTCACCGGACTGCTCGAGAATCACAAACTGCACGCGCCGGTTCTTGCCCCGGGCGTCCTTGAGTTTGCCACCCCTCAGACCGTCGATGCTGATCGCCGGCTTGTCCTCGCCGTATCCGCGGGCCTTGAGGCGCTTGCCCTCGATGCCCTTCTTGGCCAGGTAGTCGCGGACCGCCTTCGCGCGCTGGTCGCTGAGCTCGCGGTTGTAGTCGTCGCCGCCGCGGTCATCGGTGTGACCCTGGACCTCGATCAGCGTGATCTGCGGGTTGGCCCGCAGGGTCAGCGCGACCTGGTTGAGCAGGCTGAAGCTGCGCTCCTTGATGGTCGCCTTGGCGGTGTCGAAGTACACGCGGTCCAGGATCTTGATCTCATCGCCCTTGACGATGACCTTGACCTCGCCCTTGTCCGGGCAACCGTCCTCGTCGTCGACGCCGTTGATGGTCTCCGGCTCGTTCGGGCACTGGTCGGCAGCGTCCAGGATGCCGTCGCGGTCGTTGTCCGGGTCCGGACACCCGTCCTCATCCTCAAATCCGTCCTTGTCCTCGGGCTCGACCGGACATTTGTCCACATTGTCGAGGATGCCATCCTTGTCCGTATCGCCAATCGGGCAACCCTTGTTCTCGACCGGTCCGGGCACGATCGGACAATCGTCCTCCACGTCGAGGACGCCATCCTGGTCGTTGTCCGGATCCGGGCAACCGTCGATGTCCTCAAACTGATCGATGTCCTCCGGGTCGTTCGGGCAGGAGTCGTCCGTGTCCGGCAGTCCGTCCTGGTCGTTGTCGAGGTCCGGGCATCCGTCGTTGTCCTCAAAGCCGTCCTTGTCCTCCGGCTCCTCGATGCACTGGTCAACATCGTCGTACAGGCCGTCGCCGTCGGTGTCCTTGTTCTGGTCAGCCCATTTCAGACCGGCGAAGACGCGGTAGGCGGGGGCACCAAAACCTCCGATGAGACCCTTGCCGGCGCCGACTGTGTAGCGAATGCTCGCCGGACCGTGGATCTCCAGGCCAAGCACGCCCTCCATGGGGCTGTTCTGCTCGGAGAAGGCGTTGTTGAAGCTCGTGGCGCCAAAGATCTCGGTGCCCAGGTACACATCGTCCACGAACTGCCATTTCGCGCCCACGCCGTACAGAAATGCGCTGCCGACCTTCAGGTTTCCGAAGTCCTGCTCGCCCTGGATGTCGAACGCGATGTTGCTGGAGATGAGGAGGTCGTCGTCCCCGACGTCCAGGATGAATCCCGGCCGCGCAGACACGCCGCCACCCGATGTAAACGCCCCGCTGTCACCGGTGGGCAACGTGATGTGCGCGATCGCCGCAACACCGACGGGCGCGTCGTCGCGGTCGAGCAAGGTGAACTTGGGGCGCACACGAAGGTCGCCGATCGTCGCGCCGGACAGGTCCTGGTCGCCGACGCTCGCCGAGTTCACACCGTATACCGGCAGCGCCAGCCCAACTTCGAGCACGTCAAAGAGGCCGATGTTGAACAGTACGTCCGCCACCAGCTGGTCCTCGACGATGGGCACCGTCTCATCCTCGCCTTCCACTTCGAGAACGAGGGGATCGTGCGAGTAGTTGAGCATCAGCCCGGCGGACAGTTGCAGGTGTCCCTGGCTGCGACTACCGTCCACGGTGAACACACCGTCAGCGCCGGTGATGGGCGCAAAGCGCTGCACCACCAGATCGGGATCGATGGGGCCACCGTAGTCCTGGCCAACGGCAACACTGGAGACTAGCGTCAGCGCCACCAGGGGCGCGAGAAAACGTGTAGATCGCATGACAAACCTCGTTCCGTACGGCGACGGTAGCATCAAATCGTCGCCCAGCCGCATTTTGGCGCGCACTCATAACATTGTCGGGCCACAGATGCGAATCCTGCTCGGCGATCGCTCGCCATGGCGCAGAAAACAGCGGCACGATCTCTGCTAAGGGCCACACCCATGAAAACTACACCCTCCTTCTCCATCATCGCCCAGCGCACCGCGGCAGCCGCCCTGCTCCTGCTCGGTCTCACGATCACCATCGCGACCTCCCGGCCACCGTGCGACAAGAACGCCGACTGCGGCGACGGGCTTGTCTGCATCGACGGCGATTGCATCGATCGCTGCGCAAGCGACTCCGACTGCAGCGACGGATACGTCTGTACCGATCAGAACGAATGCTCTCGCGGAGCCACAGAGTGCACGCCGGGTGTCGACTGTGAAGCCGGTGACCAGGCGCAGACGAGCTGGGCCTCCGACGACGGCTCTGCCGGCCTGGACGTTATGATCTCCCCGAGCGTGTTCTCCACGAGCAACCCCGCACAGACCCGCGGGCGCCTGGAGTTGGCGTTTGTCGCGCCGGCATCCACGGCCGCGGAGAACACCGAGTGGACGCTGACCATGTCCAGGTGGGGCATTGAGAAGACCCTGACGGTTCCGCTGTCCAACAGCGCCGCAACCGTCACCGCCCTCGAGTTTGGCCTGGACCCGGACGACGAGCCCTGCTCCACCGCTGGCGGATGTCTACTCCAGTTTGAGCTGCGCCGAGCGGACGGCACCGGCCTCGCCGTAGATATCACCGCCACCGTCACCGTCACCCTGCCGGAAGAACCCCAGAGTCCCGCCTCTGTGACGGTGTCCTGGAGCGCGGCCGAGTGAGCGCAGCCGCCCTCCATCCGACGCACGTGCCTGGGCGCGTGCTGTTGCACCCAGTGAGCGTGACCGCCCTGGCCGTCTGGCTGGTCAACGACCACGTGTTCAAGGCGCTGTGGCCCGGGCACCTGATCGTGGGAAAGCTGTCGGACGTCGCGAGTCTCATTGCCTTTCCGCTGCTCGCGCTGGCCGCCTACGAGTGGCTCGGTTTCCTGCTTCGGCGGCGGTGGGACGGCTGGCCCGTCCTTGTTGTGGGCTGCGCTGCGACGGCCTTTGTGATGGGCACAATCAACGTCTTCCCCGCGGCCGCCGACTTCTATGAGACCGGGCTCGGTGCGGCGCAGTGGCCGTTCCAGGCGGTGGCAGCGGTGGCAAATGGGCACGGGTTGCCCAACTTGCGACCCGTGCAATTGTGGATGGACGCCACGGATCTCCTCACGCTGCCGTGCGTCGCGGTACCACTGTATCTCGGCTGGCGCGCGCGGCGCGCGCTTGGCGGCGACGGCCCGCACAGGTACGCTCCCATCCCATGAAGAAGATGCTCTTGTTCGGCTCGTTGGCGGTCGCGCTGTTCGGATGCGGCGAGGACTCCACCAAACCGCCATTCGACATCGCTGGCTTGACGGCAGCGCGCACCGCCGTGCCAGCCGCGGACAGCGTGTCTGCCTCGTCACCGGGGGCCACGGGCACCGCAGGCCAGCCGCTCCTGGGAGAGCAAGCCCTCTACCCGATGTGGACCCGTCCACTTGTCCAGGGCGTCAACCGTACCGTTGGCGACATGCTGCGCATCCTCAACTTTGTCGTGGCCCTGGAACCGACCCGCTACAACGCGGAGGACAAAACCTGGTGGTGGGGCCCCTACCCCAACGAAGACGGCGCAGGCCACATCGGAGCGTACATACGGGACGAGGGACCCGACGCGGACTTCCGCTACGCTTTCGCGTTTGTCCGCGGCGACGGCGACGGACTGACCGACCCCCGCGTCGTGATGTTTGGCGCGACCAACCCCGACGCGAGCACCGTCGGCCACGGCAGCGGGGTCATGGTGTGGGACTTTGGCGCCAGCCGGGCGTTCGACGTGGCAAGGCAGGCCGAGCCCACGGGTCCGACTGGCCGCTTTGCCGTCCTTTTCAACCGCAGCAACGATGGCGAGGACGAGCGACGCCTCGTCTACGCGGTCTTCAAAAACTTTGGGGAGGCCGACTCTGACGCGGAGCCGGTGAATCTTGAGTACTTCTACGGCAATGTCCGCACGGACGACCACAAACTGCGGTTCATCAACTACCGGGGCGAGTTTGACGTCTACGACGGCGACAACGACCCCGAGACGCAGGAACCCACGCAGAACGAGCGAAACGACGTGCGCATGGTGTTCCTGGATGAGGGCATGGGACGCGCACAGGCCATCGCCACGGGCGGGGACATCAATCCCGAAGGCGGCGTCTCGACGCTGTCCGTGCACGAGTGTTGGGACGATCGCATCCGGGAGACGTACCTGGCGCGGGCTGCGCTCGACGCGGACGACAACCCCATCTGGGGCAATGAGGAGGGTGAACCCGACGACTGTGGCCCCGTGTTCAAACGGGAGCTGAAGGAGCTCGCGCTGCCGAGTCTCGACGACGTGGACGACAAACTCCGGACGGCGCTGGACGAGCTGGCCACCAATGGCGCGGCCGCGTTTGCCCCGTGAACTGCGGGTTGCCCAGCGCCCTGCACCCGCGTTGTGTAGCAGACTGCGTGACCCCGTGACCGCCACGGCGCGGCGCGGCGCGGCTGTCGCAGGACTCGCCCTCTCTTTTCTTTTGTGCGCGCACGCGCGAGGCGAGGAGGCGTCCACCGAAGAACAACCCGCACCTCCCACGCTTGAACCTGTCGGCGTCAGTTGGACCACGCTGCCGGCTTCCCGCATCCGCCGACCCGCGAACCCCGAGGAAGCCCGCGTCCAGTTGGATGTCCAGGAGTTCCAGGCACGCGCGGTCCTGCCCGTCTTCGACAGCGACACCACCCAGATCTACACCGGTATCGACTACGAGTCTCTGCACTTCTCGCTGCGCGACTGGCCCTACCCGGACCAACCCCAACCGCCGGCGAACCTGTACGGACTCACACTCCAGATGGTCCTGGTCCAGGACCTGACGCCCACGTGGACGACGGTCTTCGCCATTCAACCAGGGTACTACGCCGACTTCCGGGTGTTGGAGCTGCGATCGCTGGATCTGCGCGGGGCGCTGGCCGCCTTCTACTGGGCACCTACGTCGAAATTCGAGCTGGGGTTTGGTCTCGCGTACCGGAGCAATTTTGGCGAACCGCTGCTGCTCCCCGTTTTCTACCTGACCTGGCACACGGTAGGCGGCCTGTTGGTCAAGCTTCGGGCCCCCACCGAGCTGGGCCTGCACCTCCCGCTGGGCACACGAGTCGTGCTCTCGTGGGTCACGGGCTTTGACGGCCGGCAGTACCGCGTCCACACGGGGGCCCGCACCGACGAGGGTGAGTTGGTCCCTGCGACCTACCTGCTCGGCTACTCTGTGGGTTCCACAGGTCCCGCGCTCAAGGTGCGGCTGTACGACGACATCTACGTGTATGGCAGCGTCGAGTTGGGCTTCTTCCGTCGGTTTGACGCGACGGAGGCGTGCGTCTCGACGGACACGACCGGTGGGACAACCTGCGAGTCACTGCTGGCAGACTTTGACTTTGTGAACCTCGGCGACGACCTCAGCTGGGTCAGCACCATCGGCGTGGGCCTGTGGAAATGACCGAAGGCTGCGACGACTGCGTCGGCGCGGGCGCGCTGGTCGCTCAGCTCACAAGTCGAAGCTCTACGGGTTCTGGCTCGCTGCGGAGGTCCGCCAGGACCTGAAGCGTTCGGTCCACATTCAGTGTGGCGGCCAGGAGCACGGCGTCAGTCTCCGCCAGCTCCGCCTGGAGCTCGTCCAGCTCCTCGGCGAGATTGGCGTTGAGGTCCTCGAGCGCAACCACCTGGCGCGCAAGCAGCGCAATGGCGGCGTCTGCGTGGGCCATTCGCGCCTGCATGACGGTCAGCTCCCCGGACTTCACCGCCAGGCACTCCACCAGCTCTTCCACGACTGCGCCAAACCCGGCTCGCGCCAGCAGCGGTCCACCGTTCGGGAGAATCTGAGCGTCTTCGTCGAACCGCATCGCGTCACCTCGGCAAGTGAGTGCCTCGCACCCTCATTCACCTACATCGGACCACAAAGCATCACATTGGCCAGTTTTTCGTCGGGGCTGGCGAGCCGGGGGCTGGCCCGGAATCGCCGCCGGGGTCGCCGGGCAGCTCAAGGGACAGATCCACCAGATGCAGTCCCGCCGTGTCCCGAACCAATGCCCGCGTTCCTCGCCCCTGGCAGACCGCCAATAGCTCGGACTCCATTTCCACGCCCGGACTGCAATGCCCGGACGCCACGTCCAGGAGATGGATCAACCCTCCCCTCGTGCGAACAGCCGCCCGGCGGCCGTGGAACGGCGCTTGTATGGAGACCACGGGCGTCCCCAGGCGGGCCTCCCACGAGACCCGGCCCGTGGGGCCCACCCGGCGCATCGTGCGGGACGCCAACGCCTGGATGTAGCCCCCATCGGCGACCGGGCAGACCGCGGTGATGGTGGTGCCGCCGGGCAGCAGCACATCCGCATCGCCGCTGGCAACCCGACGCGTCACGGAGCCGCCGCCGGTCCCCCACCAGACTGCGGAGCCGCCGGGCGCGATGGCCACACAGGTCACCGGGTCCTGCGCGTCGTCCACGGCAAAAGTTGCCGTCACAGCCTTGCCCCAGACCGAGATGACGCTGAACGTCTGCCGAACCGGGTGAAACGCCACCAGAAACGCGCCGGCGTCGTCGGCGGCCAGGAGAGACACCGGCGCAGCCGCCAGCTCCAGCGTGTCGCGCGCACCGCTGCGAAAGTCCATGGTGACGAGCCGAAGTTGTTCCCCCGGCGTCGCAACGACCGCGCGGTCTCCCGGTAGCATTGCGGCGGCCACGACGGGTGCCGGCCAGGGAAATGGCGCGCCCACGTACTCGGGCCCCGCGGGGCCCTGCGCCTCCAGCTCACCACGCACAGCGTCGATCTGTCGGACCACGTCGCTCATGGAGCGGGGCCGATCCCGCGGTTCCTTGGACAGCATCGCCGCGACCAGGGCGTCGATGGACGCGGGGACCGAAGGGACGCGCACGCGCACGCGCGGCGGCGGAGCGTGAATGTGGTTGACGAACTGCTCGGTCTCGCTGCCCACGTAGGGGGGATCGCCGGTGAGCATCTCCATCAGCACACATCCCAGTCCATAGACGTCCGCGCGCGGCCCAGTGACCCCGCCCATGACCTGTTCGGGCGCCATGTAGGTCGCGGTCCCGGTGCGAGCCCCCGTGGTGACGTCTGTGGTGCGCTTTGCCAGTCCAAAGTCGAGAACCGTCGCGTGATACCCCCCGCCTGCGTGGGTCGAGACCACGACGTTCGCCGGCTTGACGTCCCGATGTACGAGACCGTGCTGGTGGACCTCGGCGAGCCCCAACGCCGTCTGACGGGCAATGTCCAACGCGACCGCCGGAACCAGGCGGCGAGTGAGACGGAGCAGCTCGGCGAGGTTCTGGCCCATGGCCCACCCCATCAACAACCCCACCGTGGTGGGACCGAGATCGAACAGCTCGTAGAGGCGGACGGCGTGGGGGCTGTCCACGGCGGCCAGCGACGAAACCTCCGCGGCAATCATGGCCCGCGCGTCGTCCGTGCTCTGAAACATCGGACTGGTCAGATCAATGACCTTGAGCGCAAATCGCCGATCGAGATCGAGGTCCCGGGCCCGGTACACCTGGGAGAACGCCCCCGCCCCAAGAAACCGCTCGCACAGGTACCTGCCCTCGACGATGCGTCCGAGGAAGGGCCATGGTCCGTCGGTGTCGAGCGCCGGCCAGCCTGACGGCGGAGCCATTCCCGTGCAGTACTCGCACCGGCGCAGACTCTGATCCACGCAGGTCTGGCACGTTGGGCAGTAGTGCGCCCGGAGCGTCTGGGTCCGGGGTTTCTTGAGCGGGCGTAGTCGTGGTGGATCGTTTGGCCGCGCCCCCTCGAGCAGCGTAAGTTCCTTGCGCAGCTTTGCGACAACAACCTCGAAGTCGCACGGCTTGACCAGGTAATCACTCGCACCGGCGTCCAGCGCCGCGACGGTCTCGGAGGAGTCTGACCGACCGGTGAGCATCAAGACGGGCAGCCGGTTCAGCGGGTGATCCTTCCGGATCTGACCGAGCACCTCGAGGCCGCTCATCCCCGGCATGACCATGTCGAGGACAACCGCGTGAATCTCCCGGTCCGCCAACGCGCGCAGGCCACTTTGCCCATCGGCGGCTTCCACTGCGTCAAATCCGGCCACCTGCAGTGTCAGGCGCAGCAGCGCCCGGAGGTCCGAGTCGTCATCGATGATCAGAACGGCTTTGTTCATCCGCGTCCAACCTACCAGATGCGCGATGGGATCTCCCACCCGCGCACGGATCGGACGTGCTCGCCGCAATACGCAGACCGCCCAATACCCACGGTGCGATGTTGCGCGTCAACGCAGTCGCGAATACCATGAGTTTTGGATTGTGCTGGCTCGGAGCGCGGGGGGCTTTCTCCGCAACGTGCCCTGGCGGGGCCGGAGGCCTGTGTGCCAGACGATATCGATCAGATCGAGGCAGCGAGCGCCCGCTGGAGCATCCCCGAACTGGAGGCGCGCGCGGCCGTCTTGCGGTCGTGGAGGAGCTGTGTCGGGCGATTCAAGGAGGGGTTGGG
>CALBXO010000801.1 GCA_937890335.1 uncultured Pseudomonadota bacterium
GAGCACACGCTGGGCGAGAAGCCCTATGTGGACGACATGTTCAGGCCTGAAATGCTCACGGGCGCGGTACGCCTGTCCGACCACCCGCGTGCGCGCGTGCTGCGGATCGACACCACGGCGGCGGAGGCTGTGGCCGGGGTGCACCGAATTGTCACCGCGGCGGATGTTCCCGGCGAGCGCTTCGTTGGACTGATCTACCCCGACTGGCCGGTGCTGATCGCCGAGGGCGAGGTCACACATTGCGTGGGGTCCGTCATCGCCGCGGTCGCCGCGGACACCTGGGAGGCGGCGCGGGAGGCGTGTGCCGCCATCGAGGTGGAGTACGAGGTGCTCGAGCCGGTGACGGACCCCGAGGCCGCCATGGCAGAGGGTTCGGCCGAGGTGCATCCTGGCCGAAAGAATCTCCTCAAGACGCTCGCCTACGCGCGCGGCGCCGCGGACGACGCCATCGCTGGCGCGAAGCACGTCCTGACCGAGACGTTCACCACGCAGCGCATCGAGCACGCGTTCCTCGAGCCGGAGTCCGCGCTGGCCGTCCCTGAGGGCAACGGACTGCGCGTCTACACCCAGGGCCAGGGTGTGCACGACGATCAGAAGCAATTGTCGGCGATGATGGGCTGGGATCTTGACCAGGTGCAGGTCGAGCTCGTCGCCAACGGCGGCGCGTTTGGCGGCAAAGAGGACCTCTCGGTGCAGCCCCACGCCGCGCTGCTGGCGCACGTGACGCAGCGACCGGTCAAGGTGCTGCTCAGCCGCGATGAGTCCATTCGCCTCCACCCCAAGCGCCACCCGCTGACCATGGCCTACACCATCGGGGCTGACGCGGAGGGGCGACTGGTCGGACTCAAAGCGCACATCGTGGGTGACACCGGCGCCTACGCGAGCGTGGGCGACAAGGTGCTCGAGCGGGCCGCGGGCCATGCGTGCGGCGTCTACCGCGTCCCAAACGTCGATGTCGTCGCCCACGCGGTCTACACAAACAACCCGCCCAACGGCGCGTTCCGCGGCTTTGGGGTGAACCAGACAGCCTTCGCGATTGAGGGGCTGCTGGACCGGCTCGCGGACATCGTGGGCATCGACGGTTACGAGGTCCGTGACCGCAACATCCTGGAGATTGGGGACATGTTCGGCCCCGGTCAGATCATGGGCGAGGGCCTCGGCATCCGCCAGACGCTGGAGGCCGTCAAGGACGACTACAAGGCCGCCAAGTACGTGGGGATCGCCTGCGGAATCAAGAACACCGGGATCGGCAACGGGATGGCGGACATCGGACGCACGATGGTTCGCATCGAGGCGCCCGACCGGGTCGTGCTCTACACCGGATTCACGGAGATGGGGCAGGGTCTGTACACGATCCTTCGGCAGGTGCTGCACCACGAGACCGGCGTGACACCCGGCGACATCGAGGTGCAGGTCAACACGACCTACGCCGTCGAGTGCGGTATGACGACCGCCTCCCGCGCGACGATGCTCGCCTCGGAGGCCACTCGCAGGGCGGCCGTGAAGCTGGCGGAGGCCCTGGGCGCAGGCCAGACGCTCGGTGACCTCGTGGGTCAGGAGTACGGCGGCGAGTTCATCTGCGACTTCACCGTCAAGCCCGGCTCGCAGGGCGGCGAGGGGGAGGTCACACACGTGACCTTCGGCTACGCGACGCAGGTTGTGATCCTGAACGAGGAGGGCCACCTCCAGAAAGTCATCGCCGCCCACGACGTGGGCCGCGTCATGAACCGCGCGCTGTGCGAAGGGCAGCTCGAGGGCGCCATCCACATGGGCCTGGGCTACGGGCTCACCGAGGACCTGCCGCTCGAGGGTGGATGGCCGGTCAGCACCAAGCTCAACGACCTGCAGATCCTCCGGGCCAAACACGTCCCGGAGATTGAAGTGAGGCTGCTCGAGGTGCCGGATCCCCACACGAAGTACGGTGCCAAGGGTGTCGGGGAGATCGGATTGGTCCCGACGGCAGCCGCGGTGGCCGGCGCGCTTCACGCGTTTGACGGCATTCGCCGCACCCAGCTTCCCATGCGCGGCAGCGCAGCGGCGCGCGCCATCCTGCCGCGGAAGTTCCACGAGGAAGACCACGCCTGAGCGCGTGGGCCGACCCATGAAGTTCACCACTGTCTTTCGAGCCACCGGCGACGTCGGGGAG
>CALBXO010000802.1 GCA_937890335.1 uncultured Pseudomonadota bacterium
CTCGGGTATTGGGGCGCATTGGCGCGGCTGATCTCGAAGAGGCGCACGTCGGCGCCGGCCACCGGAACCCGGTGCAGGTCGTTGTGCTCGCCCACAGTGACAAGCAAGGTTCCCGGCACGCTGGTGCTGATCCGGTCCGGCCACTTGACCTCCACCTGCAGATCCCCTGAGGTGGGTATTGAAACGATTGCAATACTGACGCCGTACACCACAACGAGCGACAGCGCGATCAAGCCACCGGCCTTTGCCAGCTGCACCAACTTCTCCAACCACGTCATCGGGCCCCCTGCACTCGTGTAGGTCGTCAACGTAACCCGAACCTCAAAACATTCGAACTTCCCCGTGTAACACTCGTACAGAGGGCTACTCCATCTGGTTGAAGCACACAGTTAGGGGGCGTGATGGTCACGTCCCCGGACCCGCCGGGAGGGGTAAATCCCCCCCACTCCTCCCGGCGGTGTTTCTTTCTTTGTCCTCGAGACGAGGCGGTTTGAAACGCTTACGGTCCAAACACAAGAAGAGCGCGTCGGAGTGGTTCCGACGCGCTCTGCGTGTTGCTTGCTCGGGGGCCTGGGGCCAGGCCGGGGGGCTAGAGCTCCTCGGGCACGGCCGGGGCCGGGATGCCGTCGGAGTCTTCTTCGGGGGCGTCCATGGCGTCGTCACCCGGCGTCTCGTCACCGAAGCGCAGGTCGGTGCAGCTGGTGGGCTCCCATTGCGGCGCGGCGTCTACGTTCTCGTCGGTCTCCTCGAAGGTGGGCTCGCCGGTCGCGGTCCAGCACTGGCGGACTGCGATGCAGCGGCCTTCGCCGACGGTCCCACCGCAGACGGCGGCGGCGGCGCGGGCGGCGCGGTCCTTGGCGAAGGTGAGCACGACCCGGCCAAGCTCATCGACGCTGTCCTGGCCGCGGGTCAGGTCACCCTCCTCGTCGCGGGTCAGGAAGTCAGCGTGGAGGGCGAACCGGAAGTCGCCGCCGCGTCCGGCGATGTGCGTGAAGCGGTACAGGGCGTCAATGGACTGCTCGGCGGCCTCAGGCTGGAAGTTCTTGAAGCCCAGGTTGAGCTGACGGGCGGGTCCGGCGGCGCGGTAGCCGATGCCGATGGTACCCGTGGGGCCCTGGCCGGTGAGCGCGTTGAGGTTGTCCAGGTTGTAGCCGGCGCGGCCGTGGCCGCGGCGAGCACCCTCGTGCCGCTGCAATTTGTGGGCGTCGGCCGCGAAGACCGCCTTGTATTGGTTGTCGGGCGCGCCCAGGGGCTTGCCGGCCAGGAGGACGCCAAAGCGCTTGGCGCGGGCGTCGGTCTTGCACACGGCGAGCGCCCAGTGGTTCAGCTCGCCGTCGGTCTCCCAGAGCTTACACTCTTTGCCCTCGCGGTTGACGATGACCGTCGGCTCATTGTTCGCGATGATGTTCTCAATGCGGTCGTGGGTGCGTCCGAGCATGTCGTTGACGTTGCCCATGACCTCCTGGGCGTGCTCCCGGATGCTTCCGGGCTGCGCCGTGAGGGCTTGCTGCACGGTCAGGTTCTGCCCGGCCTGCACGACCTCGGCATCGCCCATGTCGAGACCGAGCATGGTCGTGTTGGGGATGGCCTCGACATACTCGTCGTTTTCGACAGTGGGGTCGCTGCTGTCGTCGCTGCCCGGAGCGCAGGCGGCGAGGCCGGCGGAAGCGGTGATGGCCAGTGCGAAGAGAATGCGGCGAGTCGTGGTCTTCATGGTCGTCCTCAAGGTGAATGGTTGGGGCGCTGTTCGGCGCCGACACTTTTCCTTAGTACACGGGCCGTGCCAGGTTTTGACCTGACGCCAAGATTCCGTGATAGACGGACTCAAACTGTGTTTTCGTGGGCTGACACCCCAGACAAAAGACATAACGCGACAAAATTACAGGTCATAAATGACGGACAGAACGACAGGGCGCGGGGTGGCCGCTTGACGGTCCCCACGCTGTGCGTACGTTCGGCGCTGTTGAAAATGGCTTCCTGAAGTAGAGGAGGTGTGCCATGCAAATGGACAAACTGACCATCAAGGCCCGCGAGGTCGTGCTCGCGGCCAACGAGGCGGCTTCGACCCACGGAAATCCGGAGCTGACCAACCTGCACATTGCCGCGGCGCTTCTGGGCCAGGAGGACGGCGTGGTGCCGGCGGTTCTCACCAAGCTCGGGGTGCGCGCCGCCAGTCTCGCCGCCGACCTGGGGCGTGAGGCCGCCACTCTGCCCCGCGTGAGGGGCGGCTCGGGTCCGCGCATCTCCGGCGAGGTGAACAATACGTTTCGCCTGGCGCAGGAGGTGGCGACCCGCCTGCGCGACGAATACATCAGCACCGAGCACGTGCTGGTAGCGCTCATTGCCGACGCAGGCAAAGCGGGGGAGATCCTCAAATCAGCCGGCGTGACCGAGGAGCGCGTTCTGGCGGCGATGGTCGATGTCCGCGGCAGCCATCGCGTCACCGACGACAATCCGGAGGACAAATTCCAGGCGCTGGACAAGTACACGCGCGACCTGACGGAGCTGGCCCGCCGCGACAAGCTCGAGCCTGTGATTGGGCGCGACGCCGAGATCCGACGGGCGCTCCAGGTGCTCAGCCGCAAGACCAAGAACAACCCGGTCCTGATCGGGGAACCGGGGGTTGGGAAGACCGCCATCGTGGAGGGTATCGCCCAGCGTGTAGCTTCCGGCGATGTACCCGAGTCACTGCGTGAGCGTCGGGTCGTCAGCCTCGATCTCGGCGCGCTCATCGCGGGGTCCAAGTTCCGCGGCGAGTTTGAGGAGCGTCTCAAGGCCGTGCTCAAGGAGGTGCGCGAGAAGGACGGCCAGATCATCCTCTTCATCGACGAGCTGCATACGCTGGTGGGCGCTGGCGCGGCCGAGGGCTCGATGGACGCGTCCAATATGCTCAAGCCTGCGTTGGCCCGAGGCGAGCTGCGGTGCATCGGTGCCACGACGACCAGCGAGTACCGAAAGTACATCGAGAAGGACGCTGCGCTCGAGCGCCGCTTCCAGCCCGTCATGGTGGACGAGCCCACCGTCGAGGACACGATCACGATCCTCCGAGGCCTCAAGGAGCGGTACGAGGTCTACCACGGCATCCGCATCGCCGACGCTGCCCTCGTAGCGGCCGCGCGCCTCAGCTACCGTTACGTCGCTGACCGCTTCCTGCCCGACAAGGCCATCGACCTGGTGGACGAGGCCGCGGCGGGACTCAAGATGGAGATCGAGTCGCTCCCGACCGAGATCGACCAGCTGCAGCGTCGGCTGATCTCGCTCCAGATCCAGCGGCAGGCGCTCAACCGCGAGGACGCCCCCGCGAGTGTGGCGCAGCGCGATGAGCTGGACGAGCGAATTGCGGTGCTGCAGGCCGAAATCCTAAGGGAGAAGACCACCTGGGAGTCCGAGCGCAGCATCATCGAGACCGTCCGGACCGGCAAGGAGCGGATCGAGGAGCTGCGCCTGGCGGGCGAACGCGCCCAGCGCGAGGGCAACCTGACACGAGCGGCGGAGATCCGGTTTGGCCACGTTCCAGAGGCGGAGCGGCAGCTCGCCAATGCGCAGGCGCGGTTGGCGGAGGCGCAGAGAGGGGGCAGCTATTTGCGCGAGGTCGTCACTGACGAGGACATCGCCGGCATCGTCGCGCGTTGGACCGGGATTCCCGTCACCAAGATGCTCGAGAGCGAGCAGCAGAAGCTGCTCCAGATGGAGGATCGTCTCCACGAGCGGGTGGTCGGCCAGGAGCAGGCGATTGTCGCTGTGTCGGACGCGGTCCGGCGCGCGCGCAGCGGACTCCAGGACCCCCACCGTCCAGTGGGTTCGTTCCTGTTCCTCGGGCCCACCGGCGTGGGAAAAACGGAGCTGGCGCGGTCCCTGGCGAACTTCCTGTTCGATGACGAGTCCGCGATGGTGCGGCTCGACATGAGCGAGTTCATGGAGAAGCACTCCGTCTCGCGTCTGATTGGCGCGCCGCCGGGGTACGTGGGCTATGACGAGGGCGGCTACCTCACCGAGGCCATCCGGCGCAGGCCCTATTCCGTGGTGCTGTTCGACGAGATTGAGAAGGCACACGCCGACGTCTTCAACATCCTGCTCCAGGTGCTCGATGCCGGTCGGCTCACGGACGGCAAGGGCCGCACTGTGGACTGCACCAATGTCGTCGTCATCATGACCAGCAACATTGGCTCGCACCACATCCAGGAGCTCGGCGACCAACCGGAAAGAATGAAGGAGCTCGTCATGACCGAGGTGCGACGGCACTTCCGTCCCGAGTTCCTGAACCGTCTGGACGACATGATCGTGTTCCACGGCCTGGCGCGCGAGCACATGGACCACATTGTCCGCATCCAACTGGAGCGGCTTCACGGGCTGTTGGCGGAGCGAGATCTGAGCCTGACGTTGACGGAGGAGGCGGTCGCGTTTCTGGCGGACCGCGGCTACGACCCGGTCTACGGGGCGCGCCCACTCAAGCGCGCGATCCAGACCCACGTCACCAATGTGCTCGCGCGGCAGGTGTTGGCGGGAGATTTCATCGCCGGCCAGTCCCTGCTCGCCGTGGTCCGAGACGACGCGCTCGCCTTCGAGGCACTGAAGCGAGCGACCGACGTGGCCGTGTGAGATCCGCTCGCCGGACGCCCGTGGCAGGTAGACGGCGGGCCGGTCACCAGCTGATGGTCATCTCAAAGTTGCCCACGGCGTCGGCGTCGGCCCGCTCCACAAATACAAAGACCTCCTCGCCCTCGTCGAGTTGCGTGCCAGTCTGCCCGTAGGCCTGGTGCCAGTCGGCGTCGTCGGTGCACGCAAGCTCGGAGACGCCCACGCGAGGGTGCGTGCAGTGTCGCCGGACGGCGATGTCGAACAGCGCGAACGCGTCGCTGGTCACCCACATCTGGTACCAACCCGACCGCGGCGCCACGAAGGAGAACACCCGCTCGGGCGCGTCGACCCACCCGAACTCGCCGGTGCAGCTCGACGTGGTGTTGTTCTGGGCCCCGCTGGTGCTGCCCGCCAACGTCAGCGTCGAGCCTTCGCGCATGTCCAGAGGGGTGACGTCCCACGTGTCGGGGCAGGCGTGGACGGCCTCCTGGCACAGGTAGCTGTCCTCCGTGTCGCGGCGGTCGCAGAATGTGCCTTCGGGGCACAGCGCGCGGGCCTCCAACAGGTCGCAGTCCTCCCCGATGGAGGCCTCGAGCCTGGGCGACACACCCACCCTCACCGGCGCGCTCTCCAGCCCCTCCGCGTCGATCACAACGAGGTCGAACTCGGTGGCCTGGGTGTAGAAGTAGAAGCTCCGGGCGGCCCAGAAATCGCCGCCGTCCACCTCCAGCGTTCCGTGTTGCTCACCCCATTGCGGCGTGAACCCGTGCTCGTAGGCGCGCGCCCCGTCAACGACGGGGGTGAGTCGGAGCCCAAGAGCGTCGCCATCCGGGTCGGCGCCGGCGATCTCGACGCCGAGGGCTCCGCGGTTTTGGTAGACGGTGGCGTCCAGGATGGTCGGCGCAGTGATGGGTTTGCAAAGGAAGCTCGGCCCTTCGCGGAGGCAGGCCAACCCCGCGTCGCACACGTCCAGGAGCCGGTCGCCGTCGCATGGTTCGCGGTCCGTGCGCAGGGCAGGGGTCTGAAGCAGAACCGCGACCGCAGCGTCGCGCCCGCCGTAGCGATGGCCGGGGGCCATAAGCACGGCGTCAGGCATGTCGTCGTCGATCTGCCATTTGTTTTTGACATGCCACGCGCCGCGTCGGTCCTGCAGGTCGCGGTCGTGGACAATGAGAGTCCTGCTGCCTCGGTTGTGCTGGTACTGGACGTAGAGGCTGCTCGTGTCCGGTGCAAAGGCGTCGGCCAAGCCCTCGAAGGTGACGATGTTCTCGGACAGCAGCGCGGTGCCCTGCCAGGCGGCACACTGTGGGTCGCTTCGGGGCGAGGACAAGCACCCGTAGCCGGCCTGACAGTAGTCCTCGATGCGGAATGGGTCGCAGTACTCGCCAGCGCCGCGCTCTTGACGCTCGCCAACGTTGGTTTCGAAACCGTCGCTGACGCTACCCGTGGTGTCGGTCGCTGTGACCCGCGCCCAGACCGCCAGGCGAAGCACCGCCGGGTCCAGGTCGCTCATCAGGCCCGACAGCGCGAATCGTTGGGCGCCGATCATCGTGTCGGGGACGACGTTGACGCGGAGCTGAGCCTGGTCGCCCCGCCCGAGCAGGAGGGGCTCGTCGTCGTCGGAGAAGAGCTCGACGAGCATGCCGTTGGTGTTGGCGTCCGCGTCGGAACCGGTAGCAACCACATGGACCGCGTCCCCGGTGATGCCGACCCATGCGGTATCGACCGTGGGCACTTCCCGCTGACGGCAGACGCGCTGCTCGGGAACGGCGTTCTGGCTGTCGCACCAGAGGTCACCGTGGCATGCGCGCTGAATCCAGCCATTGGTATCGACGACGCAGTGCTGCCCCTCCTCAAACGGTGTGTGGGCGGTGATGGTCATGGAAGACGCGTTCATGCTGTCCAGGATGAGGTAGACCGTCTGGCCGGCGCCCAGGTTCATCGAGATGCGCCGGGGCGCCGAGGAGAAGTCCGGGCTGTGGTAGTGCGGAATGCTGGCGCACTGGACCGGCTCGGCGTCCGCAGCGCAGCGGTCGAGCGCGTAGAGGTGTGTGACGCCGCGGGCCTCGAAGGTGTACCGGCCGGCTGTGGGCGCTGTGAAGCTGGTGTTCACCTCGGGGCCGCGGGTCAGCGTCTCCAGGCTCTGCGGGCAGACTTCGCTGAAGTTGCGGGCAGTCGGCGCCGCGGTCAGGCGGAAGTTGCCGTCGGGCAGTTTGCGCCTCCGGTCCGAGAGGTCGTGTACGTCCAGGTCTCCGCAACGCGTCGTGCCGAGGGGGGCCACCTGCACTTCCGGAGTGGCGGGGCGCCAGCGCTCGATCTCCACGAGCGGTGTGCGCGGCGTCGCCCGGAACGGTGAGGCCCGCTCAAACTCAAGGGCGTCGTGGTCGGCGGTGTCCGTAGAGGCGATGTCCCCCATGTCGGTCGGCGATTCCCCGCCGCAGGCACCGAGGGCAAAGACGAGTACGAGCGAGATGTGTTTCATGGTCCTACCGTTCGCGAGGTCGTGTGTGGCGAAGGTAGGGCCTCGGGGCCAGTGTTCTGGAGCGAAAAGATCTTCACCCCCTATTCGCCGAGGGGTGGACGGCGTCAGCGGACGAGGGATCAGCGGCGCAACGCGAACCCGAGCAGCAGGCGGGCGGTGCCCCAGGCGCTGGCGCTGGTGGAGGTCTGGCAGCCCTCGTCTTCCTTCTGGGCCGGCGCACTGCCGCACGAGCAGGGCAGGTACTCGCCCTGTTGGTCGCACTGTCGTTGGCCAAATCGGCCGTCGGCGCACAGGCAGGTCTGCGCCTGGCCGAAGGTGCACGGCGGTCCGCCGCCGTTGTTGGCCCCGCCGCCGTTGTTGGCGTCGCCATTGTTGGTTCCGCCGTTGTTGGCGTCGCCCTCCCCGACCACGCTCACGGTGAGGACATCGTCTACGCGCGCGCGGTTGTCCTCCACGCTGAAAACCACGGTGAACGTGCCCCCGCGGGCGAAGACGTGGGTGGGGGTCAGTGTGTCGTTGACGAAGGCCGTCCCGTCGCCAAAGCTCCAGCGCGTCTTGTACTCCTCGTCGCCGGGGTCCTCGAACGAGCCAGCAAAGCTCACCTCCACGCCGACCTGTGTCATCACGTCGTCGCCGGCCTCCACGACGGGCTTGATGTTCTCCACCTCGATCACGAAGCGCTGTGTGACCTCGTCGATTCCGTCGGTGACGGTGACCACAACTGTCATGCGCCCATCGTCGCCAAAGGTGTGCTCCACCTCGCGCAGGTCGATCCCCACCAGCGGCTCGTCCAGATCCGGGAAGAGCCAACTGTAGGTCAGGGGGTCGCCGTCGTCGTCGGAAGCGACGACGGAGAACTGGAGGGGTTCGGCCTCAAAGGCGGTGTCGGGTCCCTGGGCTGAGTCGATGATCGGGACGGCGTTGCGGTCGGAGACGACGATGGCCACGTCGACCTCAGTGGCCAGGCCCTCACTGTCCTCGGCGCGGAAGCTGATCTGGTAGTCGCCGGACTGGGTCGCGGAAGGCTCCCACGTGAACCTCCCGGCCTCCGGGTCCCAGGTTGCGCCCTCGGGCAGGTCGCTGGTGAGCTCCACCGGGACCTCCCCGTCCTCCTCGTCCTCCGCGTCGACCCGGATGTTGAGCGTTCGGCCCTCCACGGCGCGGTAGCTGTCGTTCACGTCGATGATCGGCGCGTCGTTGACTGCGCGGATTATGATCGTGATCTCGGCCTGAACCGACGGGTTGTGGCTGTCGGAGACGCGGTACATGAGGGTGTCGGTGCCAGACACGCCCGGCTCTGGCTCGTAGGTGAAGTTGCCGCCGTCCGCGAAGCGGAAGGTGCCGAGCTCAGGCGGGGACGAGACGCGGAACCGCAGCTCGTCACCGTCCGCGTCCGTGGCGCGAACCACGCCTTCGAGCACCTCATCTTCGTCCAGGGTAAACTCGGCGTCTTCCGCTACGGGCGGGTCCCCGACGGGCGTCGGGAACGAGTTGCCGTCGCCGGGCTCGCTGAGCATGGGGCCAGCGGGCTGTCCCGGCCAGCGCCCGTCAGGGTCGCCGAGCTCCTCGCCGTTGGTGAAGCCGTCGTCGTCGCTGTCCAGGTCGTACACGGCGCGCCAGTTGGGTCCGCCGTTCAGAGTGCGCTGCACGTCCAGACCGAACGCGTTGCGCGGTCCGCCGGGGATGATGTGGCAGCGGTCGCAGTCGCCGTGGGGAATCCCGGAGACAAAGCCCGGGCGCGCCGACGCGGTAGCCGGCGCAAGCAGCACTGCCAGGAGGAGGAGCGTGGGAAGTCTTTGCATGGTGGCACCTGCCGAACACGATAGCAGATGCGGCACGCATGAGGGAACGCAGGCAGGCCGGGAGCGCTGCCCGATGGACCGCCCGTCAGACGCCGCGGCCGAGGACCGCCGCGATGGCGGCCACCTCGCGGGTCAGCGCCCGGAACTGATCCGGGTAGAGTGCTTGCGGCCCGTCGCTGAGGGCCTCGTTGGGGTTGGGGTGCGTCTCCACAATGATCCCGTCAGCGCCGGCGGCCACCGCGGCGCGCGCCATGGGCGTGACCATCTCCCGCACACCCGTGGCGTGCGAGGGGTCGCCGATGACCGGCAGGTGGGTCAGGCTCTTGACCAGCGGGATCGCCGCCACGTCCATGACGTTGCGCGTGGCCGAGTCAAAGGACCGAATCCCTCGCTCACAGAGCATCACATCGCCGTTGCCCTCGTTGACCACGTACTCGGCGGCGAGCAGCCACTCCTTGATGGTCGCGGCCATGCCGCGCTTGATCATCACGGGCTTGCCGAGCTGCCCGACCTCTTTGAGCAGCGCGAAGTTCTGCATGTTGCGCGCGCCAATCTGGAGGATGTCTGCGTATTGGGCGACGAGGCCGGCGCTGCGGGGGTCGAGCGCCTCCGTGATGATGGCCAGTCCAAAGCGCTCGCGCGCCTTGGCGAGGAGCTCGAGGCCCTCCTCACCCAGTCCCTGGAACGCGTACGGCGATGTGCGCGGCTTGAACGCGCCGCCGCGCAGTACGCGGCCACCGGCCTCTGCGACCACCTCGGCGGCGCGCATCAGTTGGTCCTCGGATTCCACGGAGCAGGGTCCACCCATGACGACGATGTCGTTGCCGCCGATGCGTGCGCCGTTGAACAGCTCGATCACCGTCGTCTCGGCCTTCCACTCGCGGCTGACCTGCTTGTAGGCGGCGGAGACGTGAATGACCCGTGCGACACCGGGGAGTCCGCGGACTCGGCTGTCCTCGACACGGGTGTCGTTGCCGACGAGTCCGATGGCGGTGCGTTGCTCGCCGGGCATGGGCCGCGGCTCAAAGCCCATCTGGGTGATCGCGTCACAGACGCGATCGACGTCCTCGGTCGTCGCGGTGTGGTGCATTACTACGAGCATGACATCTCCCTGGTCCGCAGCCGTCGCCATCGCGGCGCGCGCGGTCTCTCCCGGCCTTCTACCCGCTCCTGACAGGCAAGTCCAACCCGCCGGCGACGGGAGGCGCACCCAGGGAGCGCGGGTTTGCCGATTCTCGCGTCGCCTTGGTTACGCCCGGGCACCGCGGCCGCCCCGATCACAGCCGCTTGAGGAGCTGCAGGCATGGGTTTGCCCTGTCCCAGGGGCCCGGCAGCTCGGTCAGGGGCTCGAAGCCGCGGCTGAGGTAGAAGGCGCGCGTGCGGTCGTAGAACGGGTCGGGGCGGGCGCTGCTGAGGGTCTTGACCTGGAGGTAGCGGACACCGTCGCGCGCCAGGCTCTGTTCCGCCGCTGTCAGCAGCTCGGTCCCGTGCCCTTGGCCCTGAAACGCCGGAAGCACCCCCATGACGTGGACCTCAGCGCTGCGCTGCGTGTGGAGGGAAATGGCCAGAAACGACGCCACGTCCCCGTTGTCGTCGTGGGTGACCCAGCAGGACATGTCCTCCACGTCGCGCACAAAGGCCTGGACGGACGCCTCGAGCCCGAACCAGTCGGGCAGGGCCCGGAGCACCGTAGCGCACGCGGCGCCACGCTCGGTGCGCAGTGGCTGTGCCCGGTGAGATTTGGCGTCCGACCGCACCCGCGCGTACAGGTGGCAGTCGCGCGGGTCCGGGCCGAGGTTGGGGTGCGGCGCAAACTGTCGCATCAGGCCCTCGTAGCGCATGCCCGCCTTCTCCATCACGCGCGCGGACCCCCCGTTGGCGGCGTCGCACAGCGCGAGCACGCGCTCGATCTTCGGGTCTGCGAAAGCCGCATGAATCACGGCCTGCGTCGCCTCCGTGACGACGCCCTGTCCCCAATGCGCCCGCCCGAGGACGTACCCAATCTCGACCCGGTGAGCCTCGACGCGTGTGCCGATCATTCCGAGGACCTCGCCGTCGCGCTCCATCACCCAATCCCGGTACCCGGCCCCGTCTTCCCACGCCGCCATTGTCTTCTTCACATACGCTTCGCTCTCGGAGACGGCGGTATGAGGGGGCCACCCCAGAAACCTTGTCACCTCCGCGTCCTGACACCATCCGTCGAACGCGGCCTGCGCGTCGGACGGCACCGGTCTGCGCAGGAGCAGTCGTTGGGTCTCGATGCGGTCGGGGGGAAAGCTGGACATGGGTCACCTCGTCTGGCTGACTTGTGAGGTCAATTGGGCATCGTCGCGCCCTTGAGCGCGGCCGCCAGATGCCCGATTGAGCTCGCCATGGCGTCCTCGTCACCAAGATGTTCCCCAATCCGTCTGACCAGGGCGCTACCGCAGATCACGCCATCTGCCCCGGCGGCCAGCACGGTCCGGACATGCGCGGGTGAGGAGATGCCAAATCCCGCGAGCACCGGGACGTCCACGGCGTCCTTGAGGCGCCGAAGTGTCGTCGCCAGCGTGTCGTCCATCGCCTTCTGTTCGCCCGTGATGCCAACACGGGCGACGGCGTAGAGGTATCCTTCCGCGACCTCGGCCACTTGTCGCAGCCTGTCGTCACTTGTCAGCCTGCTGCCGATGAAGATGGGCGCGACGCCTGCGGCGCGGGCCGCGGTCACCAGGGACGCGGACGCCTCGATGGGCACGTCGGCCACCAGCACCGCGTCTACGCCGGCGCGGGCGGCGCGGGCGTAGAACGCCTCCTCCCCGTACTGGAGGATGAGGTTGTAGTACATCAGCAGAGCCACGGGTTTGTTGTAGCGGCGCTTCACCTCATCCAGGAACTCAAACGCGCGGGGCGGCGTCATGCCGGCCTCCAGGGCGCGCACATCCGAGGCCTGGATGACGGGGCCGTCCGCCGGCGGGTCCGAGAAGGGAAAGCCAAACTCGAGGATGTCCGCGCCAGCCTCGACCAGCTCGCCCGTGATGCGCAGGCACGTCGTAAAATCCGGGTCGCCGATGACCAGAAAGGGCATGAAGGCGCCCTCGCCGCGCGCGTTGAGCGTCCGGACTGTCTGTGTGATGCGGTTCATCGCTTGGCTCCGGACTCCAGTTTGGCGAGCGCCGCCATGGCGTGGTGGAGATCTTTGTCTCCGCGGCCCGACAGGTTGATGACGACCACATCTTCGGACTTCCAGGTCCCTGCCGTCTGGAGCGCAGCCGCGACGGCGTGCGACGACTCCAGCGCCGGAATGATGCCCTCTCGGCGGGACAGCCACCCAAACGCGCGGACCGCGTCATCGTCGGTGATGGCGACGTATTCGGCGCGCCCTGTGTCCTTGAGGTGGCTGTGCTCGGGGCCAACGCCCGGGTAGTCGAGCCCAGCGGAGATGCTGTGCGCCTCCTGCACCTGCCCGTGCTCATCCTGGAGCAGGTACGAGATGGAGCCGTGGATGCACCCGGGCCGACCCTGGGTCAGAGTGGCGCCGTGGGCGTTGGTGTGGACACCGTGCCCAGCGGCTTCCGCGCCGATCAGGCGGACAGTCTTATCACCGAGGAACTCGGCGAACGCGCCCATGGCGTTGCTGCCGCCCCCGACGCAGGCAATCACGGCCGTGGGCAACACGGGCGACTGTGCCTTGATCTCCTCCCCGATGATCCGCTGAAAGTCGCGGACGATGCTGGGGTAGGGGTGGGGTCCGGCGACGGTGCCAAACACGTAGAACGCGTCGGCGATGTGCTCGGTCCAGTAGCGCAAGGTCTCGTTGATGGCGTCCTTGAGGCTGTGGCTGCCGGATGTGACGCTGCGCACCTCCCCGCCAAACAGCTCCATTCGCTGCACGTTGGGCGCCTGCCGCGCCACGTCCTTGGCGCCCATGAAGATGAGCGAGCTCATGCCAAAGCGCGCCCCCGCCATGGCGGTGGCGACACCGTGTTGGCCGGCGCCGGTCTCCGCGATGAGCCGCGTCTTTCCCATCCGCCGCGCCAACAGCGCCTGGCCGATCGTGTTGTTGGTCTTGTGGGCGCCGCCGTGAAGAAGGTCTTCTCGTTTGAGGTAGACCTGTGCGCCGATCTCGTCACTGAGGGCCTCGCTCCTGTACAGTGGCGTCGGTCTGCCGGCGTAGTCACGCAGGAGGTGTTCCAGCTCCTCGCGGAAGGCCGGGTCCTCGCGGGCGTCGAGCCAGGCGGCCTCGAGCTCTTCCAGCGCGGGGATCAGCAGCTCGGACACGTAGAAGCCGCCGAAGCGGCCGTAGCGACCGTCGAGT